>JAWCKV010000008.1:0-28361 GCA_038851565.1 Hadarchaeales archaeon (SeqCode)
AGTCATGCTGACGCTGATGGTCTGGCCGGCTATGAGGTTGACCTTGTAGTAGTCATCCGTGTCCGTGGAATCTATGTATCCAGTGCCGGACCCGGCCAATATGGCTGTGGCGTTGGACAGGTAATTTCCTGCATCACCTCCGGTGCCCATGTCGTTCTGGGTTGCACCGCCAGCAACCGTGACCGTCATGGAGTAGATGCCGGAGCCCTCATACAGATAAACGCGGATGTAGTGATACCCGGAGGAGGTTGCGGTGTAGCTTACCATGTCGGTCTGGCTCCCACCGAGCAAAGATGAATCAACCTCCCACTGGCTCGCATCATAGAGTGAGAGGTCAAAGTCCGAACCTGTAGGAGGAGTCATGCTGACGCTGATGGTCTGGCCGGCTATGAGGTTGACCTTGTAGTAGTCATCCGTGTCCGTGGAATCTATGTATCCTGTGTAATACCCGGCTGAAATCGCAAGGGCCATGTCAAAGGTGTTACCGGCGTCATTGCCGGAATCAGCATCGTTCTGGGTGGAGACATTCTCATTCTGGGTTATCCATTGCACCCAGTCAACATACCATTCAACGTTGGGACTGTTGCCGGCTGTAAATATCATGAACGGACACCAAATATGCTGAAAGTCAACGTTAATGAAAGCGCTCTTGGGGATTGTTATCTTCTCCCAGCCGCCGTTGTTCGTCCATCCATAGTTGCTGATCCACACCTGACTGGACTTTGCACCCGCGGCATCCGTCTGCGTGTTCCAGGATTGAATCTGCACGGCAAGATTTACAGGGCTTTTCACGTAAAACTCAAGGCTGGAGGCCGCAGATAGATCTATGTAGTGCGTTGCCGTTGGGTCTATCTGACCGTTATAAACCGCTACAAAAACTCCCCATCCGGCATAGGCATATGATTCGGGCCCATTTTTCGTGTACCAACAGTGCGCCCCTTCGGGTATCCCAGAAACTCCGGTATAATATCCGTCGATATATGGCGCTGTTAGGCCCCACTCTCCTTCCGAGGGGACGATGATAGCGTCTGCCATAAGACCGGACTCCGACAAAAGCCCCGACTCATCGTAAACTGGAATTGACCCGGTTGATGTGCCGCCAGTCGCTTCGACCCATAATGTTGATTTTATTCCAACAGAAGCGTTTTTTGTTTGATGCATGACGAAAGCATGAGGTGCACAGACCCATCCAAAAATAATTATAAAACACAAAAAATGCCTTGTTTTTTCCATTTTTTACCATTTTTATTTTGTAATAAGCATTTTAAACATTTTTCCTTTACTTGGTTGAATGGCGGGCCCGGTGGGATTCGAACCCACGATCTACAGCTCTGCCCGCATGCACATAGGACGCTGCCGCCCTGTCCTGGCTAGGCCACGGGCCCCGGTTAGAATATGCGCAGCGATATTTTATCTTTATTTTCTGATCGCGCCCTCCGATGCAGAGCTCACGAATCTTGAGTAGAACGCCAGATATCCCCTTTCAATCTTGGGGGGTGGCGCCCTGAAACTTGCAAGCCTGCGCCTGAGCTCCGTTTCTGGAATAACCAGATCAATCTTCCTTCTGCCAATATCAATTAAAATCGAATCGCCATCTTCAACAACGGCTATAGGCCCCCCCTCCGCAGCCTCAGGCGATACGTGTCCGACGCAGGCCCCTCTGGTCCCGCCGGAAAATCTTCCATCTGTCACCAGCGCGACCGATTCGTCAAGGCCCATCCCGGCGATCGCTGAGGTAGGTCCCAGCATCTCTCTCATGCCAGGGCCTCCCTTGGGCCCCTCATATCTTATAACTATGACATCTCCGGGCCTTATTCCTCCGTCAAGTATCTCCCTCACCGCATCCTCCTCGCGGTCAAAGACCCTCGCCGGGCCTCTGTGCACCATCATCTTCGAACTCACGCCAGAGGACTTTACAACGGCTCCTTCAGGCGCAAGTGTGCCGTATAGAATCGCTATTCCCCCCTCGTTGCGGTACGGGTCCTTGATCGATCGTATAACCTTCCCGTCTCCCTGTTTCGCGGATTTTATGTTCTCTCTGACGCTCTTTCCGGTCACAGTGAGCGCAGACCCATCTATAAGATCGCCAAGTTCTCTCATCACCGATTGAACCCCGCCTGCTCTGTACAGATCGAGCATTGTGTGGGAACCGGCAGGTCGCATCGAGCATATATTTGGAGTTTTTCTGCTCAGCCTGTCAAAAACGCCTAAATCCAGAGTTAGGCCAGCCTCGTGTGCTATTGCCGGAAGATGGAGAACCGTGTTTGTAGATCCGCCTATCGCCATGTCAACTGTTATCGCGTTCTCGAATGCCTCACGCGTCATTATCCTTCTCGATGTTATGCCCTTTTTCAAAAGTCTGACTATCTGCTGCCCGCTCTTTCTTGCAAGTTTTCTCTTCAACGGGTCGACCGCGTGGGTCGTCCCCATGTTCGGGATGGACATTCCCATGGCCTCGGTCAGACAGGCCATCGTGTTCGCCGTGAAAAGACCGGCGCACGAGCCGCATCCGGGACAGCACCTCTTTTCTATCTGTATGGCTTCAGCAGGCGTCATCCTGCCGCTCTTAACCGACCCCACCGCCTCGAAAGAGCTTATCAGGTCCAGTTTTTTACCTCTCCACTCGCCGGGCAGCATCGGCCCTCCCGTTACCATTATTGAGGGAATGTCCAGCCGCGCCATCGCCATTAGCATTCCCGGGACTATCTTGTCGCAGCTCGCCAGACCCACCAAGGCATCGAACCTGTGGGCCTCCATCATGAGCTCCACGCTGTCCGCGATCACCTCGCGCGACGGAAGAGAATAGCACATCCCGCGGGTGCCCATCGCTATTCCGTCGCATATTCCGATGGTGTTGAACTCAAAGGGGGTTCCACCGGCCTCCCTGATGCCTTTCGCCACCTCCCCCGCGAGCTCGTTTAGATGGAGATGCCCTGGCACAATGCTGTTGTACGAATTGGCTATGGCGACGAAGGGTCTTTGGATATCTGAATCCTTAAGACCATCTGCTCTGAGAAGGGCCCGCCTCGGAAGACTCTCGAGCCCAGCGACCACCTCTCTGCTCCTGAGCTTCACCTCACATGCACCGAGAAAGCATCCCCCGGTGGGATTTATCTATTTTGCGTTGTTCACTACCGATCAGTATTTTAAAACAGATGGACAGCCATATTACGAAGTCCATGAAGTCGCTTGTCGTCTACTACTCCCGCACCGGGAACACGAGATTTGTGGCTGAGACCATTGCTGCCAAACTGAAAGCAGAGATTGAGGAAATAATTGATAAAAAGAGCAGAAGAGGACTGCTGGGCTGGCTCGGGGCCGGTAAAGACGCGACGATGGGCAGAGAAACTGAAATAGAGCAGGTCAAACACTCTCCATCGCATTACGATCTGGTGATCATAGGCTGCCCCATATGGAACAGGAGATTACCTCCGGCGATTAGGACCTACATGAAAAATAGCGATTTTTCTAAAAACATGGTCGCTTTTTTTAACACAAACCGCTCGAATGAGAATCAAAACACCTTTTCCACCATGAAAGAACTCGCGAAAAAAGAACCGTTGGCAAAGCTGGTGATAAGCAGCGCGCTCAAAAATAGAGAAGCGTCCATAAAGAAAATTGAAGACTGGTGCGAACATCTAAAATCCAAAATCTGAGGCCCGGCATCAGAAGGTTTCAATCGTTAAATCTGGCACGAGATGCGCGCGCTGAAAAACTGTACAGATGTACTCCTGCATTCTCAAAACAGAACATCACTTCTCTATTCCGGCCCACTTTCGCAGTTCCTTCCCAACTTTCTCTATTTTGTGAGCTTTTCCTTCCTCACGCATTTTCTTCAGGTTTGGTATTCCCTTCCTGCTCTCTTCAACCCACTCCCTTGCGAATTCACCGCTCTGAATGTCCTTCAGTATCCTCTTCACGGTCTCCCTGACCCTGGAGTCGATTATCCTGGGGCCGCGTGTTCTTCCGCCATACTCCGCAGTGTTGCTCACGGCTGCCCACATCCCCTCAATCCCGTGCTCGTAAATCAGGTCAACTATGAGCTTAAGCTCGTTAAGGCACTCGAAGTACGCAACCTCGGGCTGGTAACCCTCCTGGACCAGAGTTTCGAATCCTGCCTTGATCAGCTCCGACACGCCGCCGCAGAGAACGACCTGCTCTCCGAAAAGATCCGTCTCCACCTCCTCCCTGAAAGTCGTCTCCACGACCCCTATCCTGGTCAGACCCACGCCCTTGGCCATGGCCAGCGCAATTTTCTTGGCCCTCCCGCTGGCATCCTGGTGAACCGCGAGTATTCCGGGCGTGCCAGACCCCTGCTGGTACATCCTGCGAAGAAGCGCACCGGGAGCCTTTGGAGCTATCATTATCACGTCCACTTCCTTTGGAGGAACTATCTGTTTGAAATGTATGTTGAACCCATGGCTGAAACACAGCGTCTTGCCCCGCTTCATGTGAGGTGCGATATCCTTCCTGTAAACATCGGCCTGGTACTCGTCCGGTATGAGAATGTGGACGATGTCTCCCTTTTCCGCAGCCTCGGAGATGCTGTAAACCTCAAACCCATCCGCAACTGCCCTGTCGTAGCTCGGATCTCTTACGCTCCCTATTATAACCCTGCAGCCCGAATCCCTGAGGTTGTTCGCCTGCGCGTGTCCCTGATTTCCGTACCCTATTATCGCAATCGTCATGCCCCTCAGAACCTTCGTGTCTGCGTCCTTGTCGTAATATATCTTCGCCATACTATCTCTTACACCTCTCCTCTCTGGATATAAGAACCTGACCAGAGCGTGCCACTTCCTTCAGGATCTCCGGCCCCAGCTTTTTAACAATTCTCTCAATATCCTCGTGGTCGCCGCTGAGTTCTGCTATAAGCATGCCCCCCTTCGAGTCTATGACCTTACCGCCCGCCCTCTCTATCTCAGTGACGACGCTCCACAGCTGGCTGTCCTCGAGCGGCTTTGTCCTGAGCAGAGCCACCTCACGCACAATGCTCTTCGCCGGATCGATCACCTCAACGTCGACGACAGGCTCGGCCCTGAGCAGCACCCTCCGCATGAAATCCGCCATCATGTCGTCCGCGTTGAATATCAGGATCATCCTGGCCAGACCGGTTGGCTCTATGCCCACCGTAACTGAGTCCAGGTTTATCTGCCTCCTGGTGAACTCCCTAGAAACCCTCATCATGACTCCGGGGATGTTCTGACAGAGCACAGAGAATATTCTCTTTTTCATGCAATCACCTAGGTCAGTATAGGCTCATCCAGCCTTCCTCCGGCGGGCACCATCGGGAGAACGTGCTCCTCCGGGTCTATAACGATGTCCAGCACCGCAGGTTTGCCAGAGTTCAGCGCGTCCCTCAGCTTGGGGCCTATCTCGCCCGGTCTCGTGGCCCTGTCACCCCAGGCCCCGTACGCCTCCGCAAGCCTGACAAAGTCCGGAGACCCCCTGAGGTCCACGGCGGACCTCCTCTTTCCATAGAACAGATCCTGCCACTGCTTCACCATGCCGAGATAACCGTTGTCGAAGATGCATGAAACAACGTTTATCTTGTTGATCACGGCCGTCGCGAGCTCCTGGGAGTTCATAAGGAAGCTTCCATCTCCCGCGATGTTGACAACGCTGTGGTCCGGTCTCGCCACCTTCGCTCCTATGGCGGCGGGGAAACCGAATCCCATGGTCCCAAGCCCTCCCGAGGATATGAAATGTCTCGGTTTCTTCACCTGACAGAAGTGCGCCGCCCACATCTGGCACTGTCCCACTTCGGTGACGATTATCGCATCATCCCCGACGGTTTCCATTATCTCTCTGATCGCACGCTGCGGTTTTATCGGCACGTCGTCGTGGTCCATCCTTGGAGCGAGATCCTTTTTCAGTTTTTCGACACGGGTCAGCCACTCGCTAGTCCTGCCCTTTTTCACCTGAAGCTTCAGACCCGCGAGGACCGCCCTGAGGAAGAACCTCGCATCTGCCACGACAGGAAGGTCCACCCTGACGCTCTTTCCTATCTCCACCGGGTCGATGTCGGCGTGTATGATCTTTGCCCTTGACGCGAAGTGCCTGAGGTCTCCGGTGGCCCTGTCACTGAATCTAACACCGACGCCTATGAGAAGGTCGCACTCGGTTACCGCGAGGTTGGCCGCCATCCTGCCGTGCATGCCCAGCATCCCGAGGGACAGCGGATGGTCCTCTGGAATGGCCCCCTTGCCCATCAACGAAGTCACGACCGGTGCTCCGACCGTTTCCGCAAGCTGCACCAGCTCGGCGTATGCCCCGGACCAGACCACACCCCCGCCGGCGTATATCACCGGGCGCTCCGCGTTAGCGATCATCCTGACCGCCATTCTCACGTCCTCAGGGTCCGGCTCGAGCTTGGGCAGCTTGGTGTAAACAACCTCTGCCGGTATCTTCAGATCCGCTTTGCTGACCTGAACATCCTTTGGGATATCTATGTGAACCGGACCGGGTCTTCCTGACATCGCGGTGATGAAAGCGAGTCTGACCGTGGCCGGAAGCTCATCAACGCTGTGGATGATGAAGTTGTGCTTGGTCGCCGGAAGCATCAGGCTGAGCATGTCTGCCTCCTGAAAGGCATCTGTCCCGAGTGTTTTCGTCGGCACCTGGCCTGATATCGCCACGACCGGGGAGCTGTCCATGTAGGCGTTGAGAATGCCCGTGGTAAGGTTTGTCGCTCCGGGACCTGATGTTGACATGCACACACCTGGTCTTCCTAAGGCCCTAGCGTAACCGTCGGCGGCGTGGGCGGCTGCCTGCTCATGCCTGGTGAGTATGTGTATTATCTCGTGCTCGTCGTACAGCGCGTCGTAAACCGGTATTATCGCGCCTCCGGGTATGCCGAATATATGCTTAACTCCCTCCGCCCTCAGGGCTTCGAAGAGCGCCTTCGAGCCTGTCATCTCGGCCATTTTCTCACGCCATAAAAGTAGGATTGCGGACCTTTAAAACTCCCCCTCAAAACCTCACGAGAAACGTGGACCTGTACCTCCGTTTTCCGTCCCTGGTCTGACCCACGAGCTTTGAGCTTTCAACCACCTCGGCGCCGAGCTTTCTCATCATCTGGACTGCTCTCCTTGCGGCGCCAGCGGGATAAATGTAGAAGTCCATTCCCTCTCTGAGCTTAACCGTTTTTGATACGAAAGCCTCCGGCCAGAGCCCACCGATTGCTTCGTCAACCGCCCTGCGCACCTCCGATATGCTCTTCCCGCCAAGCTCTCCCCTAACCTGGATTATCGCCTCGTACTTACCTCCTCTCCTCGCCCTGCAGACATCGCATGTTCCGGTGTCAACTCTAACACCGATCATGACATCCTCCACAACCTCCGGCTGAAGCCTGTGCACCCTCCCCCGTGCGGTTATCCTCACGTGCTTTTTATCTGGGCTAGGATGAACCTCAAGAACAAGATCTGTTGACTGTGTGGCCGGAACTATCATGACTCCATCAGGGCCGGCAACTGCAGCCTGTACCGAAGATATTGCGGAATCTACGATTGCGGCATTGACCCCGTCCCCGCATGTTGGAGTGATCCAAGAATTTCTTGAACGATACGCGCCACAGCTGCCGCAGACCAGGACCTTTATCTCCCGCGGGGCACGTATCAGCGGATTCTCCTCTGAGAAACACCTCACGCAGAGACCGTATATGAGTTGACCCGGCCCGGCTTCTGCTCCGCACCTGTAGCAAAACTTGCTTCTGGGCATCAGTTTACATTTTCAGGAGAAGATAAATAACACCTCGCGCCAAAGTCCTGAAGGTGTGAGGTTGAGAATCCTGCTGATTCACTCGGACTTTCTGGAGTACGAGGTGAAAGAGAAAACCCCGGTGGCCGAGGAAGTCCCGCCCGATCAGAGGAAGGGAAGGCTGGAGGAGGTTCTCGTGGTATTCGCGGCCGCTGAGGAGGACGACGTGGAAAACGTTGCTGCCGTGGCGGAAAACGCGGCACGCGAGATATCGAGGGTGGCCTCCGAAGTCAAGGCAGACAGGATAGCTCTGTACCCATACGCTCATCTCAGCCCATCCCTTGCCCCTGCAAGGGTCGCTGTGGAGCTTCTGGAGCTGACCGCAAAAAGGCTGAGGGAGGCGGGGCTTGAGGTCCACAGGATGCCGTTCGGATGGTACAAGGCGTTTACCGTTAGCTGCAAGGGGCACCCGCTCTCCGAGCTCTCCAGGACGATAACTGCGGAGGGCAGGGAGGGAGAAGCGCCTGTTCCATCAGGCCCGCCCAGCAGGAGGATCATTCTGACTCCTGACGGGATGGAACACGAGCTTGACCTGTCGAACATAAACAAGTGCAAAGTTCTTGAAAAGGATGAGATGCTCAAACAGTTCGTTCTCAGCGAGGAACTCGGAAGAAAACCCGGTGAGGAGCCGGCGCACACAAAACTGATGCGACGCCTTGAGCTGGTCGACTACGAGCCCGCCAGCGACACGGGACACTTCCGCTTCTATCCGAAGGGCGCTCTCATCAAGGGGCTCATCGAAGACTTTTCGGTCCAGCTCGCGGAGAAGCTTGGAGCTATGAGGATCGAAACTCCGGTCCTGTACAGGCTCGACGAGAAGGACATCGCGGAGCAGGCCTCACGCTTTTACCAGAAGGACTACAAGATAAGGCTCACGAACCGAACCCTTATCCTCAGGTTCTCCGGAGACTTTGGGCTGTTCAAGATGATGCAGAAAACTGTGACAACTTACAGACAGATGCCGGTCAGAATATTCGAGCTATCACCCTCTTACAGGCTGGAGCAGAGCGGGGAGTGCGTGGGGTTAAAGCGCCTGAGGGCCTTCACCATGCCGGACATTCATTGCTTCTGCCGTGACCTGAACCAGGGGTTTGAAGAGTACGTCCGCCTCTTCAGGATGTACGCTGAGATGATGGGCCTGATGAACCTGGATTACGTCGTGGCGTTCAGGGTGGTCGAAGAGTTCTACCGCGACCACAGAGACACCATCTTAAAGCTGGTCAGGCTGGTGAAACGCCCTGCGATGATAGAGCTGCTGCCCGCGAGAAAGCATTACTGGATCCTCAAGCACGAATTCCAGTTTGTGGACTCATCCGGAGGCAACGC
Organism: Hadarchaeales archaeon (SeqCode); assembly: GCA_038851565.1. Taxonomy (GTDB): domain Archaea; phylum Hadarchaeota; class Hadarchaeia; order Hadarchaeales; family Hadarchaeaceae; genus JAWCKV01. The sequence goes on from JAWCKV010000008.1 coordinate 9,082, forward strand.
GCAGCTCTCGACGGTGCAGCTGGACCTCGAGGACTCCGAGCGGTACGGGATAACCTACATCGACGAGAGGGGTGAGAAAAAAGGATGCACGATACTCCACTCTTCGATTGGATCTATTGAGAGATGGATGTACGCGTTGCTCGAGCAGGCTGCAAGGGAGCAGAAGGATGGCCGGGCTCCAACGCTTCCCATCTGGCTCTCCCCGACTCAGGTCAGGCTAATCCCGCTGGCCGATCGTCACATCGGGTTCTGCGAAACTCTGGCCAGTAAAATGGAAAAGGATGGGATAAGGGTCGACATCGACGACCGCTCAGAGACCGTATCAAAGAAGGTCAGAGAGGCCGAGCGGGAGTGGGTTCCGCTGATCGTTGTTGTTGGAGACAGGGAAGTAAAAGCAAAAAAACTTCCGGTGCGAGTCAGGGGAAAGAAGGCCGTGAAAAAGTTGGGCTTGAAGGAGATCGTATCTGCCATAGCAAAAGAAACCAGAGGGATGCCTTTCAGACCCCTGCCGCTTCCGAGGATGCTTTCCATGCGTCCGATATTTGTCGGATCCTAAACCACAACATCATGAATATTGCCACCTGACCCTATGAGTCATGTGTGCTCAGCAATTTCTGGGTAGACCGAAGCCTCTGGCCTGATTTATCACTAATATTCATCTGAAGAGAGCTTTCCACCCGTGGCCCAGTTATCCCTGGGCAGCTCATGTATCACAACCACCACTGCGTCCTCCGGGCACCGGATTGACCTTGCCACAGCTGAAGTAACCGTCTTAACAAGCTCCTTCTTCTGCTCCAAGGTCCTGCCTTCCCACATCTCTATCGTAACGACCGGCAGACCATCACCTGTTTATTTTTGATGCGCCATTATAAAACGGGTGTGGGGGGTTGAAGGTAAAAAACGCGGCGCTGACCGGAGTGCTCGTCTTTGGTATAGTGAGCCTGCTCGGAGACATAATTTACGAGGGATCTAGAGGAGTAATATCTCCGTTTCTCTACAACCTCGGGGCATCGGCCGCCGTTGTTGGTCTGGTGCTGGGGGCCGGGGAATTCGTGGGATACGCGCTGAGAGGGATCTTCGGCGCGCTTTCAGACAGGACGGGCTCCTACTGGGGCATGACGATTGGCGGATATTTCCTCCTGATATCGATTCCTCTTCTGGCGGTCGCGGGAAGATGGGAAACGGCGCTTGTCCTGATCCTGTTCGAAAGGCTCTCAAAAGCCGTGAGAACCCCTGCGAGGGACACTCTTTTGTCTCACGTGACGAGAAAGATTGGAAGAGGGAAGGCATTTGGGCTACATGAGCTTCTGGACCAGATAGGGGCGGTGGCGGGCCCGGCGATTGTTTCAGTCGCTCTGTTTTTTTCCGGCAAATTTGAGATTTCATTTGCCATTCTTGCCGTTCCATACGCGCTCATGATGGCCGCGCTGCTGATGGCCCGCAGGAAACTCGGCGCCGCCGCAGAAATAAAAAAATCAGACAAGCGATGGGGCAGTGCTGGATCTGGTTTAATACGGTACTCCGCCGCAGTGGCGCTTAACTGTGCAGGTCTAGTGCCAGCTGGCCTGATACTCTACAGGGCAACGGATCTTGGAGTTCTCACCTGGGTCATCCCTCTCCTATATTTAGGAATTCAGGCGGTCGACGCAATATCCGCTGTGGCCGCGGGATACGCGTACGATTCTACCGGAAGGAAAATCCTGTTCCTGCCATTCGCAGCCTCACTGATCCCCTCAGTCCTTGTTTTCGGCGGGATCGAATGTGTGTTGGCCTCAGCCATAATTTTCGGGATAATATACGGGATGCAGGAATCGGTTTACAGGGCGGCGGTTGCGGACATGACCCCGATCAGCTCAAGGGGAACCGCCTACGGAATATTCCACACATTTTACGGTTTCGGGTTCCTGATCGGAGGCGCTGTCTTCGGAATGTTTCTGGAGGGATCAATGTGGACGGCAGCTGTCCTCTACTCCATCTGCATGCAGGCAGTTGCGATGGTGCTGCTGGGTCAGAGTCTCAGGGACTAGTCCCTCACCCCGGCCTCCACAATCTGAAATGTTGCCGACTCCTGGGGCAGGCAGGGATGATCCACTATCGTCGCGGTGCGTGAACCGGCCTTTGCTTTTCTCAGATAAACTCTGGCGGTCACCGCATGACCCAGAACATGACCGCCAACAGGCCTGGTTGGGTCACCGAAGAATACGTCCGGCCTGGCCTGAACCTGATTTGTCACCAGCACGGCCAGATCGTTGAGTTCCGAGACCTTGTGTAGCTCAGCTATGTGTCTTCCGAGCTTCTGCTGCCTCTCGGCCAGAGCGCCGCGCCCGCAGTACTCCGTTCTGAAGAGGGCCGTCAGAGAGTCTATCACCAGCAACCTTATGCCCTCCGTCTTTGCCATGTCGGAAACTTTCTCGGCAAGCAGCATCTGATGATCGGTCGTATGTGCCCTTGCCACGTATATCCCGTCCAGGGCTACCTTGGGGTCGAGTCCGACGGCCATCGCCATCTGTGATATGCGCTCCGGCCTGAAAGTGTTCTCTGTGTCTATGAAAACCGCTCTCCCGCCGAGCCCCCCCTGCTCCGGAGAAAGCTGCACGTTGACGCAGAGCTGGTGGGCTATCTGCGACTTTCCTGAACCGAACTCCCCAAAGAGCTCCGTTATCCCTAGAGTCTCCACGCCTCCGCCGAGAATTTTGTCCAGCGATTGACTGCCCGTGCTGATCCTACCGAGGCTCTTTCTCCTTTCAAGAACATCAATCGCCCGCTCGTACCCCATCTTTGACGCCTCGCGCGCGGCATTGATTATCTTAACCGCAGCGCGCATTCCAATTTCAGTGGCCTCCATCAGCTCCCCTGTGGTCGCAACCGCTATGCTCTCCACCGAATCATAACCGGCCTGCCTCAGCTTCTCCGCTATCGCGGGACCAACTCCATCAAGTTCTTCGATTTCAGGCATGCTTACCCGGACTGGATATCGTCCAATGTCTCTTATCCCGGTTCGGAGGAGAGGGGTCACCGGAATGGTCTTAAAAATCAGACTGAATTTAACTGTCTTTTTTGTGACCATCGCAGTTCAATCATTGGTCCAAACAAAAAAAGACCATAAAACCATCTGAACCGAGAAAAGTCTCTTAAAACTCAAAGAAAAATCCATCAGACCGCTTATCCCAATTTTCAAATTCCATATCCGTGCCGGACAGAAATGCTATGAGATAAGCGGGAGCACCTCCTCGGTGATGTACGCGAGGAACTCTTTTACCTCCACGCTGGTGAAAAGCGTCACGACGCAGTTTCTGGTTATCCCCACTGTGATGCTCCTCTTCTGCACCTCGAAAACCGCATACCATATCTGACCGTGTTTCAGGTATTCCTGATAGAGGTTAGTATCGGCCAGCCCGGATCCGGCAAGCGCAAGCTTCCCTATGTCAGGGATGTCAACGTTATCGAACCATATCAGCTTCGTGGCCCGCGGGTTGGACTCGTGCAGCGTCTTCAGCGTCTCGTGCTTTATCCTCGCCTCAACTATCGCTCCTGTCTTTATGAACAGAATTTCGCTGAGCCTGTTCGCCACGTAGTTCGTGAGCAGCTTCTTTACACCCCTGGCCTTCGAAGGTGCCATGACCACGAGAAAGACCCTGTTTCCGGTTCTCCTGAAAATGAACGGTACCTCCTCCGTCACAACCGTTTCGACCAGGCCCCTTCTATAGTACCTTGAGAGGACGAAATCCCTGCTGAAGACCCCGCTCAGCGTGCCGGTCTCCATCTTCAGGTCGATAACCTCAGTTGTGAGAACTGTGTCCTTTCCTCCGACCTGACGCGGCTCCTCCTCCCTGAAGTGCTTCAGCTTTCTCGCCGCCGTGTTGAGATCCAGCGGCTCCTTCACCTCAAACACCTTCGCAACCAGGACCAATCTTACACCCCACCTGCTTTTATGCGCGTTTTTCTAAATATTTCACCGCCTGAGTTAATAAACGGGAGATAGCATGTCCGGTGGCATGATAAAGGAGATAATACTCGAGAACTTCATGTCCCACACCTACAGCAGAATCTCGCTCTCAAAGGGACTGAATCTGATATGCGGCCCTAACGGAGCCGGGAAGTCCTCGATACTGCTTGGACTGTCCGTGGCGCTCGGGCAGACATACACCGAGCGGTCGAGAAGGCTCAGCGACCTGATCCGGAGGGGGGAGGACATGGCCAGGGTAAGCGTGGTGTTCGACAACTCACCCGAGGACGGAAAAAGACCGGTACCAGGAATCGCCGCTGACACAGTAGTGCTGTCCAGATACATGAAGAAGGATGGAACTTACTGGCACGAGATAAACGGAAGAACCGTGGTCAAGGGGGAGGTCCTCAGGCTGCTGGCGAGGCTCTCCATAAACCCGGACAACATGCTGATCATAATGCATCAGAACATGGTCGACCTTTTCGGAGCAATCGACCCGAAGGAGAGGCTCAGGCTCGTTGAGGAGGCTGTTGGGCTGAGGGAGTACAGGGAGCACATACTGGAGGCGAGGGAGAAGCTGTCGCACACGCTCAGCGAGGAGGAGGCCACGCGCAGCCTGCTGGAGAAGGCGAGGGAGACGCTCCGGTACTGGGAAACCGAGTACCAGCGCTTTCAGAAAAAGCAGATGCTCGGAGAGAGGAAGAGGGAGCTCGAGGTGGAGTATGCATGGGCAAAGTGCAGGAAGCAGGAGGAAATCGTGGAGAAGCTGAGGGCGAGGGTTGAGGAGATGAACGCTGAACTGAAGGAGGTGACGGCCGAACTCGAAGCGGGCTCAAGGGACGAAAAGATGCTGGACAGAAAAATGAAGGAGCTCGACTTTGAGATAGAGTCCGCATATCACAGGCTCATTGACTTGGAGCGCCTGCGAGGTGAAACCGACGCTGGCATCAGACTTGGTGAAACGCTTCCGGGAGCAAAATCTGGACTCCCGGGCCTGAAAAAGACAGCGGCCGAACTCGAGAGTAAGATAGGAGAAGCGAAAAATGCTCTGGTCGGCCTGAAGGACGAACGCGCGAAAACACTTGAAAGCTATGTAGACAGCAGGGTCAGGGTGGCGGTCCTCGGGTTTCGGCGAGAGCTTCTGGAGAAGGAGATCTCGGAAGCCATGTCCGAGCTCCGCAGGGCGAGAAGGGAGCTGGAGGAGCTCGAGGCAGATGCGTCACAGGTGGGCGAAAAAATTGAAACAGATAGGAAACCACAAGACGTGCTTGACGAGCTGAAGGTGGTGAACGCACAGCTATCAACCCTCTCCGATGTTTCTCCTGAAGTGGAGAAGATGTACACAAGCTACCAGAGCACCCTCAGGGAACTTGAGGCCAAGGCTGAGGTCGCCGCCGCCAACAGAAAAAAGGCGCTCGAGGAACTTGACGTCAGAAAGGTGAGATGGACTCGTGAAGTGGCCAAACTCATAAATGAGGCGGGCGAGAGATACGCCGCGGTTCTCGACAGGGTGAATGCGAGGGGCGAGGTGAGGGTCACAAACCTCAACGACATCGACGAGGCGGGCATTGAGATACTCGTTGGCTTCAGGGGGTCCTCCCCCCAGCTGCTCGACGCGTACACGCAGAGCGGAGGAGAGCGAACGACCGCAATAATGTGTTTTCTGCTAGCGCTTCAGCAGAAGATAAAGTCACCAATAAGGGCCATCGATGAGTTCGAGGCGCACCTTGATCCAAGAAACAGGGAGACGCTGTTCAAGGGAATAATAGAGTTCATGAAGGGCGAGGGCACACAGTACCTCGTGATAACTCCGGGACAGCTGGTAAATCTCGAGGGCGTGCCGAACGTGATAATGGTGCAGAACATCGCCGGCACCTCCCACGTGAAGATGGTGGTTTGATGGCTGGCGATAAGCGCGAACTTCTGATGAGGGTGATAGACCTCTGCGAGTCTGTCAGAAAGAAGGGGTTGGATCCCTTCGATGTTGAGGTCAGGGAGTTCTTCGACCGCCTCAGAGAACTCCTGCCAAAGCTCAGGAGACAGGAGGAGTTCTACCTCGACATACAGGCAGTTCTGGGGCTTTCTGAAGTAGTCTACCAGCAGGGAGAGTGGGTGAAGCACAGATCTTCCGCGCTCTATCTGGATCCGCTGCTCGTTATGCTCAAGGTGCACGCGCTGTCCAATAAGGAGCTCGCCGATGTACTTGTCAGGTCGTGGCATCCGATAGTCGATGTGGAGTGCGTCACCGACAAGGGTTTCAGGGAAGCGATGGACTACTGGAGCAATCTTCCGTCACTTGAGGAGAGGCTGCGCGGGCTTGATGTGCCCGAGGTGCTCACCGGTGAGCTCGCCAGGAAAGAACTGGAAAAGATGGGGGTGCTCTCGGAGGAGGACTTTGTTGTGCTGCTGGACAGGACCTGGCGCGAGCTCAAGGAACAGGCTGGAGGCAGGGGAGAGATTCCGTACTGGGAATTCGTGTTCGAGAAGAGCTTCGAGGGCACGATACTCAGAGCATGGCTGGTGAGCTTCCTGGTGAGCTACGGTTACGCGACAATGGAAATCAGACCAATAGAGGAGGAGATAATTCTGAGGCCCTTGCCGAAGCCGGAGAAGCCGGAGCAGGTGGTCACTTTCTCTGTTCCAATCGCCATATCCCGCGAGGAGTGGCTCAGGAGGTTAAAAAATGGCTGAAAGCGCCGACGCAGTTGAGATGAGGGAGAAGGTGGCCCGGGCTGCGCAGCTGCTGCTTTTCAGACACCACATGGAGCCGGGCGCCAAGGTGTGGGAGCTGAGGCGGGCGCTCGGCAGGGACTACGAGCAAGTGATAAAGGTTCTGGACGCAGAGCTCGAGAAGCTCGGGCTGACCGTGAAGCGCGTGAGCGAGGGTGAGGGGCCATCTGACTCAGACAGGTACTTTGTCACCCTTAGGGGCAATCCAAAACTTGCAGATACGCGCACATTCGGGTGGAGAATAGACGACATGGCAATGCTCGCCGTGGTGCTCGCGCAGATACTCGTGAGGGGTGGCAAGGTACAGCTGAAGGAGGTCCACAGGGTGCTGGAGGAGAAATTTCCAAGATGGAGGATCGAGTCGACGATAGACCGCTTCATAAGGAGGGGCTATCTGAGCGAGGACGAGGAGGGAACGATCTACACGGGATGGAGAACCAGAGCTGAGATAGACCAGAAGAAGCTTCTCACGATTCTTGTGGGAAAGGAGCCGGAGGCTGGGGAAACGGAGAGCCAGAAGAAAGATGAAGGTTCAGGCACCGATTAGGTCGACCTCTTTTCCCAGACCCTTCTTAACCGCCTTCCTGTAAACGAACGCTGCGGTGGCGATGTCCTGCACGGCAAGCCCCGTTGAATCAAAAACCGTTATTTCGTCGTCGGAAGTCCTGCCTCTCTTCCTGCCGCATACTATCTCGCCGAGCTCCGCGTATATGTGGTCCGTCGTGATTTCATTTTTAGAGAGCGGCACGTTTATCTCACCGCTGTGCGTGGCCTGCTCCATGTCATCTATAACAAGCTTGGACCTCCTGAGTATGGCAGGATCGAGCTCCTGCTTTCCGGGGGCATCGGCGCCTATCGCGTTTATGTGAGTTCCTTCCGAAACCCATTCGTTCATCACCAGCGGTACGCGCGATGGAGTTGTGGTCACTATTATGTCCGCACCCCTCACCGCGTCTTCAACCCTTCGCTCAACGCTCACGCAGATGTCAAGATTCTTTTTCGCCCAAGCAGCGTAATTCCTGGCACAATTCATGTTCCTGCTCCATGCCCTTACCTCCCCCGGGTCGAACCGCTCTAACAGTGCCATCAGCTGGAAGCGCGCCTGAACACCTGACCCGACCATCCCGACGCTTTCGCTGTTCTTCCTGGCGAGATGCTTTGCGGCTAGGACCCCTGCCGCGCCGGTTCTGATGTTCGTTATAAAAGTTCCATCCATGACTGCGAGCGGATGCCCGGTTTTCGGGTCAAGCAGGATTATCGTTGCCATCACCGTGGGCAGTCCACGCTTTTTATTTTTTTGATGAACGTTTACCACCTTAACGCCTGCGGCCCCGATTTTACGCAAGTACGCGGGCATTGTCCTAAAGTCTCCGTCGTATTCTTCAAAGAACACATATGACTTGGGAGGCATCTGCACCCTTCCCATGCCCTTCTCCCTGAAGGCAGCCTCCACCGCCCTGATCGCTTCATTCACGCTCAGAACTTTTTCGACCTCAGCTCTCGAAAGAATAAGCGTGCGCAATTTTTCACCTTATCTACTAGGCTCAGCATTTTTTAACTTTGAGGGTGCTGGACTCGAATTCATTATTTCCAGCCGAACCTCCTGAAAAGCGCCTCCCTCTCCTGCTCAACTACAAGTTCCACCAGCCTCTCCGTTATCCTCCTCTCCTTGGCGAGTATTTTCGAGGCTGATGCGGGAGTTATCCCCCTTCCCGAGAGCACGAATGCTGCCGCTTTTCCGTATGATGATATGAGGCCTGACGTCGCTGCCATGTCCTTCGCCAGTCCGGTTTCTCTGCCCGCAGAGGCCATCTCCAGGGCGCTCCTCACCTCATCCTCGGTATGCTCGCTCATGCCTATCCTCTTGGAACCGCATTTTGGACACCTCGGTCCCTCTTCGAGCTCCCCTATCGTCATCTCGCGCACGAACTCCCTGCAGTCCAAGCATGCGAAGGTCCTGACCTCGCTGAGCAACCTGACCTTCGCGGAGGCCAGCGCCAGAAGCCTCAGTCTCTTCGGGGCGGTCGGCTCGAGCGAAGCATACCGCTGCTGCAGCGCCACAGCTGAAACAGGAGAAGGCGAATCTCTTGTCCCAAGCGAAACTATTGATATATCTCCGGAGGCTATTTTACTCAGCACCTCGCTTTTGATGTCAAGGTCCTTCGTTATCACCTCTTTGAAGGCCTCTTCGAAAGCCGGGGTGTCCTTCAGGGCCCTCATGAGCTTATCCATGACCGAACTTGTGATCTCCACATCTCTGTCAAGAACCCCCATGCGCCTCGCGACCTGGGCCAACCTCCATCTGAAGAACCTGCTGCCCTCAACTATCGCGCGCAGCTCATCATCTGTTTTTTTGAGAGCCTCCTTCCTCAGGAACCCGATTACCTCATCCGGCTCAAGACCCTCAGAACGCAGGATCACCCTGTAGGGATCAACGGATGTTGCAACTGCACGTCCGGAATCCTCAGATATCCTGTGGGCAAGAAGCCTCGCGAGGGTCCTGTTCACGAGGGTTCCGAAGCATGCGCCGAGCACGCACGCATCCCTGACCGCCTCGACCGTGATCAGGCTGTCGGCCGGGACCGGAAGCCCTTCTCTTATCTGCTCCTCCACATCGGAAAGCGCGGCATTAAATGTATCTGCTGAAACACCATACTCCCGGGACAGAATCTCAGACGCCTCTTTCAGGCTCGAGCCAGACTTCAGCATCTCAGCCGCCCTGCCCCTGATCCTGCCAACCTCCTGCGCGACCGAAAACGGCACTGGAATTTCCTCGCCTATCCAGGTCGGAATCGCGCCCAGAGGGTCATCGTCAGGTTTAACGTAAACCGTGTTCCTGTAGACCTGAACTATTCTCCATATGCCTCCACCGATCACAAACCTTGTGCCCGGCTCACCGTACTCCGCCACGAATGATTCATCAAGCACACCGACCGGCTCACCCTTAGAGTCATCCACTATCAGATACTGCTTCAGCTCAGGTATCATGGAGAGGTTGTTGAAGTAGTAGTCGTATATTCTCTCCAACGAAGCCGGGCGCGTGAACTCTCCGTTCCTGACCCTGACCAGCCTTTTCTCCAGGCTCTGCGCGAACTCCAGCACCGCCCTGAGCTGATCCTCTCTGAGGTCCCTGAAAGGATACGCTCTCCTGAAGATGCCCAGCATGTCGCTCATCTTTGCGGTCCTCGATGCCAGCAGCGCTGACACGGAAGCGTGAAGAAGCACATCAAGGGGGGTTTCAAGGGAGCGGACCGGCTCGAGCTCGCCCCTCCTGGCCTTGGCCGCTATCACTATCGCCTCCAGGGCATCGTCCGGGTCCTGAACGATTATCACTCCCCTTGAAACCTCACCTATCCTGTGACCGCTTCTGCCGACGCGCTGGAGGAGCCTCGTGACCTGTCGCGGTGAGTTGTACTGTATCACCAGATCCACCCTGCCGACATCGATCCCGAGCTCAAGCGATGACGTGCATATCATTCCCCTGAGCCCCCCGCTCTTGAGCCCGCTCTCGGCTCTGACCCTGGTGAAGCTTGAGAGGGATCCGTGATGCACGCCGACCGGAAACCCGATATCCCAAAGCCTGAAGCGGCTCGCGAGAGCCTCAGCGGTCGGACGCGTGTTGGTGAAGACCAGCGTCGAGCGGTGCGCCTCTATGAGTTCCCTCATCCTCCTGAGCCTGGCAGCGACCGCAGGAAAGGTGTACAGCTTTTCCGAAAGCACGATGTCCTGACGCGATGGCTCCGGGAACACCACGTCCAGCTCCATCTTTTTGGCGAACGTCACGTCAACCACCTCACACCCCCTGCCCTGCCCCACCAGAAATCTGGCGACCTCATCCGGAGAACCGATCGTGGCTGAGAGTCCTATCACCTGAAAGTCTCCGCTGATCTCACGCAGCCTTTCGAGGTTGAGCGAAAGCTGAGCGCCCCTCTTGCTGTCAACCAGCTCGTGAACCTCGTCCACCACGACCCACCTGACGGTCCTGAGGTAGGAGCTCAGCTTTTTGCCAAGCAGAAACAGCTGCAGGCTCTCGGGGGTGGTTATCACGACATCTGACGGGGCAAGAGCCTGGGATCTCCTCTCCCTGGCGCTGGTGTCACCGTGCCGGACCGAGACCTTAAGGTCGAGCGCCCTGCACCATCCCTCCAGCCTCTCGAGCATGTCCCTGTTAAGCGCCCTCAGGGGAGTTATGTAAATGGCCTTGATGCCCCTTTCCCTACCATGCGTCATGAGGAGGCCATGCAGAACAGGGAGGAACGCGCTCTCCGTCTTACCGCTGCCTGATGGTGATATGAGGAGGACGTTCCTGCCCTCGAGAATCTTGGGTATGGCCATCTTCTGGGGCAGCGTTGGCTCCGTGAACCCCCTCTCCGCAAGCAGCTTTCTTATCGGCCTCGCCAGCAGATCGAATACGTTTTCAACTTCCTGCATGTTTTCACGTAAGATAACGCCTTACCGCAAAAAGACCTTGCCCGGCCGGTTCGGGGCCATCTTCAGGGACCATGCCTTACCTCAAAACCGGAGAACTCGCCGCGGTACTCCTCCCACTCAATCTCAATCCCGGTAACAACCGCTGCTGGCGGCCCCCTCTTGCAGAAATCAACCATCTCCTCAACGCTGCTTTTATCGCCCTCGAACATCGCCTCGACCCTCCCATCAGATGTGTTCCTGACCCATCCCCGCACCCCCAGCCTCCGGGCGAGTTCCGCGGTGTGATGTCTGAAGAAGACGCCCGTGACCCTGCCGCTCACAATAACATGCGCCCTGGCGTTCATCAATACTTATCTGAAGATGTTTCCCTTTTTATCACACATCCCTCCAAATGCGCGAGGGGAAACGTGAGGATGGCTGTGGCGGCCGGAGCGGTATGCGCGGCGGTTACCGTCGCGCTGTGCCTGTGGCCGACCGTATCCAAGGATTTTCCAGAAAACCGGGAGAGACTGGAAATCGTGGAGAGGGTAATTGATGGGGACACAATTGTCATCACCGGAGGAGAGAGGATAAGGCTGGCGGGCGTAGATGCCCCTCCGCTGTACGCGAGGGACGGATCTGGGAGGAGGGCGAAGGAGTTTCTGGAGAACCTCTGTCCGCCCGGTTCACCGATTTCAGTCGATCCTGATGACCTCGCAGGGAGAGACAGGTACGGGAGGCTCCTTGCTGTCATATACGCTCAATCCAGCTCAGGTCCGGTCAACGTCAATGCCGAGGTTTTGAAAAGCGGGAACGCCACAATCCTGCTGATTCCACCAACAGAGTTCAACCCTTACGTATGGATGGCTGATAACGAGCATGACTGTTAGAATTTGATTCTGGTGCGGCCGGCGGGATTCGAACCCGCGTCACGGGCCCGGGGAGCCCGGGTCTTAGACCAGACTGGACCACGGCCGCCAGATAACAGTGGACACCGAATCTTAAAACTTTGACAGGGTTAAAGCCTCTCCCGCGCGAGTTCCGTAAGCTCTGTCTTAGTGAGCATTCCAACGAGCTCATTCTCGAGATTCACCACCGGAAGCGCTGAAAACCTTCTCTCGAACATCAGCTTCGCCGCCTTGGAAACAGGATCGTCGGTTCTGGCGCAGATGGCCGGGCGGGTCATCGCGTCCTCCACGACCAGATTCTTTATCCTCTCCGACTTGTACTGGTCTGGCACCACGTCGTGGAATGCCGCGAGCGCCTTTGCAACATCTCTCATCGTTACTATCCCGGCCACCCTCTTATCAACGATCACCGGGAGCGCGAGAACGTCCTCCTCCATGAGAACCCTCCTCACGTGCATCACCCGGTCTGTGAGCGAGGTCGTGAGCGGGCTGGACTGCATGATTTCACCCGCATAAACGTCGCCGTACTCGAAGCAGACCTTCGCAAAGTCCATCTTGGTTACAATCCCGACCATCCTTCCCTCCTCGACCACCGGAAGACCGCTCACATCATGGTCCAGCATCAGCTCGGCCGCTCTCTTCGCCATTATGTCGGGCGCAACGGTCGTCGGGTTTTCAGTCATCGCGCTAGAGACGTGTATCTTGCTGAGGGGCAATCTAGAGGTTTGAACCGAGCCGAGTTCCCTGACCATGTCCTTCTCAGTCAGGACCCCGACTATCTTAGCTCCATCAACCACCACCAGCCTGGAAATCCTCTCTCTGACCATTATTTCCATGGCTCTGTCAAGCGTCGAATCCTTGGAAACCGTGAGAACGGGTGAACTCATTATCTGACTCACTTTCATAAAGACCTCTCCTGCCCCGCCAGAGCTTTAAGTATCTCAGACTTTGTGATGACTCCCGCCAAGGTATCTCCCCTGACAACCGGCAACATCGTCAGCCCTCTCTTCATAATCAGCTCGGCCGCCACGACCGCGCTCTCCTCCTCACTGACGGTCACCAGGTCTGGTCTCATCAGATCCTCCACCTCCGCGGAAAAAACCTCTCTGACGTGACGGGCCATGGGTCTCCCCGCCCTCTCTATTTTTCTGGTGAACTTTGTCATCTTTTTTTCCTTCACGCCTTCAATGCTCGCAAATGCGATGTCCACGCCCGTTATTATGCCCACGGGCCTTTCCCCTTCCAGAACGACCGCTCCCTTTTCTCCTGCTGTTATGATGCGTTTCAGGGCCTGTGATAGTGAGTTCCTTCTCCCGACCGAAACAAACTCGCGCTTCATGATCTCACCGATTTTCATGTTCAAGCCACCACTCCTGACGAGCGCCCTCAGTACGTCAGTTTCCGTCACTATCCCTGTAACATCTCCGGCATCAGTGACCAGAACGCTGCCAACCCCTCGCTGCACCATCACTCTGACTGCCTTGAGAACATCTGTGCCAACAGAAACAGATACCAATTCCGTGCTCATGAGCGTGGAAACCGGTATCGACTCCAGCGGACGCAAAGTGCGCGACTGCATCTCGCGCCATATGTGTGCAGCTATGTCACTAATCGAAATCACTCCAACGACCTTCCCCCTCTCGAGAACCGCAAGATGCTTCACCTTTCTGCTCAGCATCATGTTCCTGGCTACCGCCACCGGGTTGGTAGGACGCACCGCCAGCACTGGGGAACTCATAAGCTCATCTACCTTCAAATCAACAACCTCAACAGATCGTGCTCCGTTATTATCCCCTGAAGTTCACCGCCGGAAAGCACGGGGATCCCTCCGAGTCCCCTTTCCCTCATTAGGGCCGCCGCCTCCCCGACATCGGTGTCTGGGCCGACCACAACAACATCCCTCTTCATAATATCCTCAACCGGCGCCTCCATCGCCTCCTCCATCCCACGCGACTGCATGCGCTCAAAGACCCTGCTGCTGCCAAGATATCCGAGCACATCCATTGTGGTCACGATTCCGAGAAGCTTTTTATCCATGACCACCGGAAGCCTGCGGAAGCCCATTCTCACCATTCTCTTAGACGCATCAAGCACCGTATCGCTCGGGGCAACCGTAACAACATGTCTGCTCATGTGGTAGCTCACCTTTTTTCCCGTTGAAGGCGTTATGTGTGAAATGAGGTCTCTCTCTGCTATCATCCCAAGAATTTTTCCGTCATCGACCACTGGCACGCCTCCCACACCTTCAGAGAGCAGGAGCCTCACAACCTCTTGGAGCGACATTTCAGGTCCTGCGAAGGGGAACCTCTCGGAGAGTATCATTCTCACCGGCTCGTTAACCGCTGAGAGAAAATTTCCTCCAAACCTGGCCTGTATGATCCTGTGTTTCTCCCCTCCGCCCAGAAAATCGACGATATCCCTGCTTCGCAGCACGCCATATAGCTTCATTGAACCGGGCTCCGCCACAGGGAGCCTCCTCTCCTTTTTTGATACCATGATCTCAGAAGCTCTCTTTATTGGGGTGGTCGGGGTGATGGTGGTGAACTGCCTCCTGGCAATCCTGAGCGCCTCCCCTTCCTCCTTTCTGATCCTGGAGCTGAAACTCAACGGTCCCCTGTCCAGCGACTTGTAATGCGGCACTCTTCTCATTGTTTTCCCTCCATGATCCTCAAAACGTCGGAAACGCTCAGTATCCCGACCAGATTCCCGCCTGAAACAACCGGAAGTCTGCCTATCCTCTTTTCGGCCATGATTTCGGCAGCCCTGCTCAAAAGCGTATCCGGTTGCACGGTTACAACAGGAGTCCTCATGACAGATTTAACTCTGGAAGCGCTCCTTCCCTTGCCTGACTCATGGCTGAGCCTGACCGCTCCCGAACGTATCAGATCTGACACAGTTACCATTCCGATGACAGCCATCTTTCCTCCGTCTTTCCTCACCACGGGGATCCCTGAAATCCCTCCTCTCTCCATGAGGTCCCAGACCCTGGAGATCTCGTCCTCGGGGGAGCAGGAGATAACATCCGCTGTCATCGCTTCGCTGACCCTCACGCTTCCGGCAGCGCTCCCCGCCGTGAGCCTCAAAACCTCGTCGAGCCTGATCATTCCAACGACCGTCCTGTCAGTGTGGCTCTGCACGACCGGAGCTTCGCGCAGTCCCTCTTCCACCATCTCGGAAACCGCCCTGCCGACCGAATCGGCTGGAGTTATGAGCGGCAGGGGCGGGAGCATCACGCCGCTTATGGGTATGTTTGACCTGGTTGAAGTCACGCGCATAACATCCCTCGCCCTTACTATTCCCTCCAGACGCCCCCCCACCGCCACCGGCGCAACCCTGATGCCTCCATCTCGCATCACGGCCCTCGCCCTGGTAACCGGGTCTCTGGGCTCCAGGAAAGCGGGGCACGGAACCATTACCTCTCTCACGCTTACCCGTTCCAGCGGGCTACCGCTTTCCGGACTCAAGTTCATCCGCTCATAGAGTCTCTACAATCCTCGCAGACCCACATACCGTTAACTTCATACAGACTGGTTGTGACCTCACCGCAGTTCTCGCAGACGCTTTCCTCCACACTCTCCTTGTCCTGCTCCTCCCTGTGAGCAACGACCTCGATCAGCTCGGGGGACATTGCCGTGATGTCGCTCGCCGATATTATTCCGACCAGGTTTCCGCGATCCACCACGGGAAGGCGCCTTATGCGGTTCTTCGCCATTATCTTTGCGGCCTCGGTGATGTCAGCATCAGGCGATATCGTCACGAGAGGCGACGACATTATCTTTCCGATCTTGATCTTCGCCGGCATTATGTTCGGCCCCAGCACCTTCATCAGCAGGTCACGCTCGGTCAGTATACCCACGGGCTTTTTGTTCCTCAGAACCACCAGACTTCCAACGCCGCGATCGGCCATCATCTTGGCGGCGCGGGCAACAGTGGTGTTCTCTCCGGCGGTTAGAACTTTAACGGTCATTGCGTCTCTGACGGAAATTATCCGCTTCATCGTGCTACCATTTTCATTTTTACACGTCCGCTTATTTAACTTTGCGCATACCATTAGGGGTCCTGGCTGGCATTTTTTTACCATGAAGCATCAGTTTTAAACGGTGCGCTTGGACACAGATGCCTGGAAGAAAACAGCTGCACGCGCTGCCGCGGAGCGCGTCGAGGATGGAATGCTCGTTGGGCTGGGCACTGGTACGACAGCCTCTGAGGCAATAAAGAAAATCGCGGAACGTAAACCTGACTGTTCATTCGTTCCGTCATCCAGCTCAACGGAAAAGCTGGCAAGAGAGCTCAGGCTGAAACTCACAGATCTGAAGTACGGGATGAAGCTCGACCTCATGATAGACGGAGCGGACGAGGTCGACCCGGAGCTGAACATGATAAAGGGACATGGTGGTGCTCACACGAGGGAGAAGATACTGGCGATGGCGGCGAGACGCGTGATAATCGTCGTGGACAGGACGAAGCTCGTCAGGAGGCTGGGCGAGAGGATGCCCGTGCCGGTGGAGGTGATTCCGTTCGCGCACGAGAAGACCATGGAGAACCTGGAAAAGATCGGGGGAAGGCCGATGCTGAGGACCGCGGGTGGCGCTCCATTTGTAACCGACAACGGAAACTATGTGGTGGATGTCAAGTTCGGGAGAATAGATAAACCTTCCGAGCTTGAGCTGAGGATCAACTCCATGCCGGGCGTGGTGGAGAACGGGATATTCGTTGGGCTGGCGGACGAGGTCATCGTGGGGCACGAGGGCGGTTGCTGCGCCATAAGATCGAGGGGAGATTTTGCAAAGTTCATCAGGCTCAAGAAATAAAAGAGGAGGACACGACCTAATAATCAGCCGGGGTAGCTCAGCCTGGTCAGAGCGCGAGACTCATAGCTTCGACCGCAGCTGTGAGTGCTGATCCACGGGATGATGTGGGAAATCTCGAGGCCGCGGGTTCAATTCCCGCCCCCGGCACATCTTCAAGATTAAATGTCGACCACAAAGGAACACGTGATAAAAAATTATTTAAACAGGGAGAATTCAGGAAAACTGGGGTAGGTTTAATAACCAAAGATGGGATGAAGGCCCGCAAAGGCGTCAGACTGTTCGGCGTGATACTGGTTGTCGTGGCAATCACCCCACTTATCCTCTTCATGTTCTCCGCTACCGCTCCGGTCGTTTCTGCCAACGGCTATCCCTATCAGGGGAGCGGTACACCGGGAGACCCTTACATAGTCGAGAACCTTGAGGGGCTGGACAACATCAGAAACAACCTGTCCGCGCACTACGCCCTGGGATGCGACATAGATGCCTCCGACACGAGGTACTGGAACGACAACGGTGATGGTGGGTATTACGGGTTTGTGCCCATAGGGACGGAAACTACTCCTTTCACAGGGAGCCTCGATGGTCGTGGACACAAAATCTCAAACCTATACATAAACCGTCCGGACAAGAACTACGTCGGGCTCTTCGGCTTTATTGCGAAAACCAGCGTGGAAAATGCTGTCCTGAACCTTGGACTTGACAACGAAAACATCACCGGGTCTGGATTTGTGGGAGGACTTGCGGGGGTTAACGATAACGGAATCATCGACAACTGCTATGCCACCGGGCCCCACCTAGGGGGTGATGAGGAATACGCAGGAGGACTTGTGGGTTATAATTCAGGCTTGATCACAAACTGTTACTCCACCTTTGAGAGCGTGATCGGAAATTACGATGTTGGAGGGCTGGTCGGGAGGAACGAGGAGAACATTGAGAACTGCTATGCGGTGGTAGAATACGTGGTCGGGATTTCGAATAACGATTATTTCGGCGGGCTGGTCGGCACCAACTATGATACAGGGTCCATCAGAAACTGCCATGCCGAAATTAAAAACGTTGGAGGAAACAACAACTATGTCGGCGGCCTTGTTGGGTGGAACGATGGCGAAATTGATAACTGCTATGCCACCGTGGACAATGCTGCTGGAAACGATTACGTTGGAGGGCTGGTCGGATTTAACAGTGGATGGATCGATAACTGCAATGCCACCGGCGACAATGTGACAGGGAAGCGCTGGGTGGGAGGACTTGTCGGACTGAATAATGATAACATAGAGCAATGTCATGCCGATCTGTACAAGCTTGTAGGAGAGAACTTTGTAGGAGGGCTGGTTGGGTCTAACGTTGATGGAGAAATTGTGAGCTGCCATGCACACGTGGACAATGTTGCCGGAATCGAGAACGTGGGGGGCTTGATAGGGTTTAACTCCGGATATTTATATTATTGTTATGCCACCGGGTGCGTTTACGTGAATCCGACGATTGGAAAATATACAGGAGGACTTGTGGGGTACAACGAAGCCGGACTGATTTCAAACTGCTATTCCATCGACAACATGTTAGGAAATGATTATTACGGTGGATTAGTTGGACTCAACAACGGGGACATTGTGAACTGCTATTCAGTCACGGTATTTTCCGGTGGAGATGACAACTTCGGAGGACTGGTCGGGGGCTCAACCGGCGGGATCATTTCCAACTCCTTCTGGGACAACGAGACCTCCGGAAAATCCACAAGCGCTGGCGGCACCGGAAAGACAACCGAGAACATGAAGAACGTCAGGACCTACACAGACACCTCGTGGAGCACCGGTTTGGACACTCCCTGGGACTTTATTGGAAATCCGTACGAGGACATCGAAAATGCGAACATCTGGAAGATTGGGGCGACAAAGAACGACGGATACCCGATCCTGTGGTGGCAGAATGCCCCGCCGACAGCTCCGACCTCCCTGACGTTGCCGTCATCCATCAAGGTCACGCAAACTTTGACGGCGACCGCCTCTGGATCCACCGACCCAGACAACGACAGCATAACCTACCTGTACATGTTCTACAACGTGACCGACGCCGCCGTGAGGCGTGACTGGAGCGATAACAACAGCTACGTGATCACCTCCTCTGACGCGCACGACAACATTGCCGTGTACGTGAGGGCAAGCGATAACATTGAGAACTCTGCCGATCTCGAAAACTGCATCCTCGTGGGCAACTTTGCCCCAGTCGCATACGATCTAGAGACCGAAGGACAGACCAATCCGACTAACCTGACCACCTACACCCCGACTTTCACCTGGGAGTTCTCTGACATGGACGGGGACGGCCAGGTGCAGAGGCAGATACAGGTGGGCACATCTCAGAACGGAAACGACATGTGGGACAGCACACTCTCCACGTCTTCGCAGTCAGCCGTCTACGCCGGATCGACCCTGAGCAGAGGGGTCACGTACTACTGGAGGGTTAAAGTGTATGACG
>JAWCKV010000009.1:0-25844 GCA_038851565.1 Hadarchaeales archaeon (SeqCode)
GGCTGCCTCAATACTCGCGGAAAGGGGATTCGACCATCTTCCGATCGTTGACGACGAGGGAAGGCTCGTGGGAATAGTGACCTCCTGGGACATTGCCATTGCCGTTGGAAAGGGCAGGAGGAGACTGTCCGAGGTCATGACCTCAAAGGTGATCACGGCCAGGGAGGACGAGCCGATAGACGCCGTTGCCAGGAGGCTGGAGACACACAACATATCAGGCGTGCCGGTTGTGGACACTAAAGAGAGGCTGAAGGGCATCCTCACCACAGACGACATATCGAAGCTATTCGGGAGGAGGGGAAGATGACGAGGAAGTTCCTGCTCAGGTATTCAACGCAGAAGGTCTCGGAACCGATCATCGCCTCGGTCATAAAGGAGACCAACGTCCTCCCGAACATACTGTACGCCGAGCTGGGACCCGCAGGGGGGGAGATACTCATAGCCATAGATGCTCCTGAGCACGAAACCGAGAGAGCGGCGGCGATGTTCAGGGAAAAAGGTGTGGAAATAAGGGAGATAAGGAGGGCGATAGAGCTGGACAGGGACCTGTGCCTTGACTGCGGGGCATGCCTTTCGCTCTGCCCAACAGGAGCGCTCAGGATGGCACCTGACGGGACGGTGGAGCTCGAT
The DNA here is from genome assembly GCA_038851565.1 of Hadarchaeales archaeon (SeqCode). Taxonomy (GTDB): domain Archaea; phylum Hadarchaeota; class Hadarchaeia; order Hadarchaeales; family Hadarchaeaceae; genus JAWCKV01. The sequence goes on from JAWCKV010000009.1 coordinate 631, forward strand.
GATTCCAAATGTGTGTACTGTGAGCTGTGCGTGCCCTCATGCCCGGTGCGCGCGCTGAAGCTCTCGAGGTTCTAGGTGATCACCATGCACTTCCAGAGCTGGACATACAGGGAGACGAGGCTGAACATCAAGTGCGACGAGGAGCGCGCGATAGACGCTGCCATCCATGCCGGAATTCTGGCCAGGGCAGAGGTGGAGAGGTACGTGGGGCTTCATCCGGAGTTCAGGTGGTCCCTCGAGCCAATCGACCTTCCGGGAAGGCACCCTAGGGTGATAGAGCTCATGCTGCGCGCGGGAAAGACCGCAGGAGTTGGACCGTTTGCCGCGGTTGCAGGAGCCATAGCTCAAGTTGCAGCGGAGGCGGCAATAGAAGCGGGCGCCAGAAATGTGATAGTGGAGAACGGTGGAGATATAGCGATAATGGGCAACAGGGACTTCAGGATAGCCGTCTTTCCTGGACCTTCCATGGACGAGAAGAGGATCCCTCTCGGGTTCCACATCAACGCGGGAGATCTGCCCATGGGGATATGCACGAGCTCAGGCACCGTAGGCCATTCAATAAGCTTCGGCGATGCCGATGCGGTGGTGGTGTTTGCGCGCGAGGCTGCAACCGCAGATGGGGCGGCGACCTCAATCGCCAACGAAGTAAAGGGGAGCTCCAGGGAGGGGCTGGAGAGGGGACTTCAAAAGGCCGGCGCGATAGGCGGGATCCTGGGGTGCCTCATAATCTACGGCGGAGATGTTGGAAAATGGGGCAGCGTCCCGGAACTCGTAGAGGTCAGCCCCTCTTCGCAAGAACTCACGAGGAGATGGCACGAGTACAGCACAAGCTATCTTGGAGCAGGCCCTTTTATCACCAGGCGCTGATTAAAATTGAAACCATGGCGGTCAGGGTGAGATTCTTCGCCAGCGTCAGGGAGGCCGCGGGGAAGCCGGAGGAAAACCTCAGCGGGGTAGTCAGCCTTGCGTCCCTGCTTGAAGAGCTCGTATCCAGATTTGGGGAAAGGATGGAGGCCGAGCTGTACCAACCCGGAAAAAAGGAGCTCAGGCCTACCATCAACATCCTGCTCAACGGTAAGGCGCTGAAGCTTCCGGATGACCTGGGCATAAGGATAGATGATGGGGACGAACTGGCGATATTTCCGCCGGTAGCAGGTGGATGAGTTGGAGAGGTATCTCAGGCAAATCGGGATAAAGGGCTTCGGGAAAGGGGCCCAGAGAAGGCTTGAGAGGTCAGCGGTCCTCGTGGCAGGAGCTGGAGGGCTGGGCACCTCCGCTTCAGTTTATCTGGCAGCCGCGGGGGTGGGGAAGCTGACCCTGGTCGACAGCGGAAAAGTTGAGCCCAGCAACCTCAACAGGCAGATACTCCACTGGGAGAGCGACATCGGGGCACCGAAGGTCAGGTCGGCCGCCCGGAAGCTGAGGTGCCTAAACCCATCGGTCGAGGTCGAGGGCGTTGAGCGCGGGATCTCTGAGGAAAACGTGGAAGGGCTGGTTAAGAAAGCTGATGTGGTGGTCGACGGCCTGGACAACTACCGCACGAGATTCATCCTCAACGAGGCATGCGTGAGGTTTGGGGTCCCTATGGTTCACGGCGCGGTGGAGGGGCTTGATGGCCAGGTCACCACGATACTTCCCGGAAAGGGCCCGTGTTTGAGGTGTATAATTCCTAAAGAGCCGGGTCAAAAGGGAGAGATCCCGGTCCTGGGGCCAGTGCCCGGAATGATAGGCTGCGCCCAGGCCATGGAGGCAATAAAGCTCATCACAGGCCTGGGGGTGCCCCTGGTGGGCAGAATGCTCATATTGTCTGGAAGGGAGATGAATTTCGAGGAGATCGAGGTGAGGCGGGATCCAGGGTGCGCGGTCTGCGGGGGGAAACGGTGATGCCAGGGATACCCAAAGAGAGGCTGGAGAAGTACGTCGGGATGAAGAGGGAGGTGAGCGAGGAGAAATACATAAATCTTAACCCCATTCAGAGGGGCGGCGTCCTCACCGAGGAGGCAAGGAGGGTCATCGCGGAGTTCGGGGACGGGTATTCAACCTGCGACTGGTGCCCTCCAAAGTCCCCAAGGCTGGACTCGATCGAACGCCCCCCGATCGCCCAGTTCATGCAGGACCTCGCGGAGTTTCTGGGAATGGACGTCGCAAGGGTCACCACAAGATGCAGGGAGGCGATATTCATGGCGTTTGCAACCCTTGCGGAGCCAGGCGAGCACATCATAGTCGACAGCCTTGCCCACTACTCCACCTACCTCGCCGCGGAGCTTGCCAGGGTCAGGGTGAAGGAGGTTCCACACGGCGGATATCCTGAGTTCAGGGTCCAGGTGGACTCCTACGCCCAGAAGATAGAGGAGGTGAAAAGGGAGACCGGCAGGCTCCCCGCAGCGGCCCTGCTCACCCACGTAGACTACCTCTACGGAAACCTGAACGATGCCGCGATGGTCGGGAAGGTGTGCAGGGAGTACGGCGTGCCCTTCATACTGAATGCCGCGTACACGGCCGGCGTGATGCCTGTGGATGGAAGGAGGATGAACGTTGATGTTCTCGTCTCAAGCGGCCACAAATCATGGGCGGCGAGCGCGCCCACTGGAATAATCGCGGTGACGGAGGAGCTGGCAGAACGCGTTCTGGCGCGGTCGAGAATTTCAGGCGACTGGAGCGGGCGAAGGTTTGAGATGAAGGAATATCCGCTTCTGGGGTGCACGGTGATGGGCGCCCCCCTCATCACCCTCATGGCCTCTTTCCCAGAGGTGGTGAGGAGGGTGGAGAGGTGGGATGAGGAGGTAGAAAACGCAAGGTATCTCGTGGAGGAGCTGGAGCGGATAGAGGGAACAAAACAGCTCGGCGTGAGGCCAAAGGAACACACGCTGATCCACATTGAGTCCGATGGGTTCTTCAGGGCATCACAGGGGCACAGAAGGAAGGGTTACTTCCTGTACGATGAACTGAAGGAGAGGGGGATAGTGGGCATACAGCCCGGGCTCACTAAACACTTCAAGCTCAACACGTACGGTCTCGGCAGGGAGAGGGTAAAGAGGGTTGCGGACGCGTTCCTCGATATCGCAGGGAAAGTCGGTCTCTCGGTGAGCTGAGCCATCAGGCCGCGATTGCCGAGGAGAGCAGGTAGTACAGCCCGGTCACAAAAGATGGGAGGTATATGTAGAGGAGGAACCTCTTCCTGAATAGAACCGCGCACGACGCGATGATCGCGGAAACGTTGAACAGGAGCGCGGCAGTGGATCTCAACTCGGAAATGCTGTCGAAAAGGGACGTTTGGGACATCGCGTTTTCATATGCATCGGAGTAAAGCACGGCCCTGCCCTCGGCGTTTTCCGCTATCTCGGTGTAGAAGTTTGAGAGCTGAATTGACTGATACCACAGGTTCTCAAGGTAGGCCTTGACCTCCAGATTTTCCTCCTTTTCAGAGTAGGCGAGATACATCCCGGCCTGGGTCAGGTAGGACTGCGCCTGCACCCTGGAGCTTGATGCCTCTGTGACGCACTCCAACCTCAGCATCATGAAACCAAGCGCAGACATCCTGGAGGAGCTCGCCTCACTTCCGGCACCGCCGGAGGATATCCAGCTTATCGCGGCAAACAGCGATGCGATAGTCACCAGAATCGCTGCCACGTTCGTTATGTCATCTCTTGCCGGCATTCCATGCCCACTCTTACTGCCACAGGGGAGTTAAAATCCTATTTGGCCCTTCTGCCCTTCACCCTCTCCATGATGAGAGACCTCAGGTAGCTGACTCCCTCACCGGTCTTTGCGGAGACCGGGACAATCGTGTCGATCCACTGTCTCCACGGCGGAAGCAGCCCGAGCTTGTCAGCGATCATGTCCAGAAAGATGTCACGGTCCTCCCTGTGGATCAGGTCGATCTTGTTTGCCGCCACGATTGGATCAAGATCCAGCTCGTTGAGGAACTGAAACATCTCCACGTCCACCGGGACCTGGCCCCTTTTCTCCCACCTTTCGGCAATTTCGAGAAATGCCTTGGCGTCCAGCACCTCGACCGAAGCGGAGATCCTCCTCCGGTTTTTCTCAAGGTACCTCACTATCTGCGTCTTTATCCTCTCCTGGAGCGCCTCGGGCACACCGGACATGAATCCGAAGCCGGGCATGTCCACCACCTCCACCCTACCCCACTGATATCTCGCAATCCTACGCGTCACGCCCGGCCTCCTTCCCACCCTCACCCTCTTTCCCGTGAGCGCCCTTATCAGGCTTGACTTCCCCACGTTTGAGCGTCCAACGAAAACCAGCTCCGCCACCTTTCACCATGCCCCATAGTCGTTATGCCGGATATGTATTCCCACCGAAACGCTTATGTGTTGCTGTAAATGAGGGAAGATGATGACGACTTACTTCGAAAAGGCTGGAGATCACACCGAGGAGGTCCTGGAGCTCGCCAAGAAAAGGGCGGAGGAACTGGGCATCAGGGACATAGTGGTGGCGAGCACCACCGGCAGAACCGGCGCGAGGGCGTCCGAGGTCTTTAGAGGATACAACCTTGTCGTGGTCACGCATCAGTTTGGATACAAGGATCCCGGAACCAATGAACTCCTAGAGGAGCACAGAAAGGAAATAGAAAAAAACGGGGGACGCATACTCACGTGCACCCATGCGTTTCTGGGGGTGGAGAGGGCCATAAGGAAGTCAATGAACACGGCCTATCCCGTTGAGGTGATGGCTCAGGCGCTCAGGATGTTCGGGCAGGGCACGAAGGTGGCCGTGGAGATAGCAGCCATGGCCGCGGACGCTGGCATGATACCACACGACAGGGATGTTATATGCATAGCGGGCACGGGAAAGGGCGTCGACACGGCGCTGGTAATCAGGCCGGAGAACTCACTCAGGATATTTGACCTATTCGTCAGGGAGATAATAGCCAAACCCAGGGACAAGTAGAGATCAAGTTGTGGGCTGGCTGGAGCCCTGGGCCTCCTCGGGAGGAGCCAGCGTCACCTCGTCCTTGTGCTTGAGCTTTGTGTGTATGCCCCTTATCTGCTGGATCCTCCTCCCGTTCAGCATTATATTGCAGTTATCCCTCAGATCCCCGGTGGTGGGATCCAGCACGTCCTCCACCACCTTGGGATACCTCCTGCTCAGCTTCAGAAGGAGCGTGTCCACGGTTTCGTCCTCGGAGATCTTCACCCTTATCGATTCGGTTCCAGCGCGCTCCTTGAATGACCCATACAGCTTTACCGTTATCTCCATTCCACCACTATCTCTCATTTATCCGCTGTCATCACCCACATCTATACACCATATATGAGCACTTAAAAAAAGTTTTCCGCTCCGATTTCCCTCACATTTATTTATCCGGATGATGATGGCAAATGGTGGGCTGTTGAAGGTAGTCCTGGCGTTCAGCGGAGGACTCGACACCCTTGTGGCGATAAAGCTCCTCCAGGAGAAATACGGAGCTGACGTCATCACCCTCTCGGTCGATGTTGGACAGCCTCCTGAGAGGATGAAGGCGGCTGAAAAGAAGGCCAAGCAGGTTGGGGTGGTGAAGCACGTCAACGTGGATGCCAAGAGGGATTTCGTGGAGAGGTACATCTTCCCCAGCATACGCGCCAACGGATCATATGAAGGCTATCCTCTCTCCACGGCGCTGGCGAGGTATCCAATAGCAGAAAAGCTTGTTGAGGTCGCCAAGAAGGAGGGAGCGGAGGCCGTGGCCCATGGCTGCACGGGCAAGGGAAATGACCAGTTCAGATTCGACATCACGGTGAGCACCCTCGCCCCAGATCTCAGGATAATCGCCCCGATAAGGGAGCTGAATCTCGATAGGACCTGGGAGCGAAAATACGCCAAGGAGAAGGGAATACCACTAGATCCCTGGGGCAAATACAGCATAGATGAAAACCTGTGGGGACGCTCGATAGAGGGCTCGGACCTTGAGGATCCCCTCCGCCCTCCTTCCGAGGAGATATACAGCTGGACTCGCCCTCCCGAGAGAGCAATACCTGGCGGCAGGCGCCTGAGGATCTCATTCAAGGAGGGAATACCCGTGGCGCTGGATGGGAGGAACATGGACGGAGTGAGGCTCATCACGACGCTTAACAGGATTGCGGGGGAAAACGGGGTGGGAAGGATAGAGATGATAGAGGACAGGATACTCGGGATGAAGGCGAGGGAGAACTATGAGGCTCCCGCGGCAACCGTCCTCCTCGCTGCGCACCAAGGGCTCGAGCAGCTTGTGCTGACCAAGGACGAGCTGAGCTTCAAAAGGTTTGTGGACAACAGATGGTCGGAGCTCGTATATGCCGGGCTGTGGTTCGACCCCCTCAGGGAGGATCTCGATGCCTTTATCTCGGCAACTCAGAGGAGAGTCACGGGCGAGGTGCTCGTTGAACTCTGCCGCGGCCACTGCCGGGTACTGGCCAGAAAATCCCAGTACTCAATATACGAGAGGAAACTGGCCACGTTTGAGGAATCGGAGTTGGACCAGAGGGAAACCGTGGGAGTGCTGAAGCTTCACGGGCTCCAGGGCAAAATAGCAAGGAGGAGGATGGTTTGATAAGGGTATCGGTGGTTGGGGCCTCCGGCTACACGGCGGCTGAGCTGTTCAGAATCCTCTTGACCCACAAGGAAGCAAGGCTTGCGGGAGCATACGCGCTGAAAAACGCGGGAAGGATGGTGAGCGAGGTTCACCCGAGCCTGAGGGGCATAGTGGACATGAGGATAGAGGATGCTGACTATGACCGCATAGCGGGGGAATCAGATCTGGTCTTTGCGGCCGTGCCACACAAGGTTCCAATGAGCTTTGTGCCCCGCCTGCTCAAACACGGCGTGCGCGTGGTGGACCTGAGCGCAGACTACAGGTTTGAGGATGTCTCGGTCTATGAGAGGTACTATGTCAAACACGAAAGCCCGGACGTAAAGGGCGTCTATGGCCTGCCTGAGCTCCACAGGGAAAAAATAAGAAAGGCCCAGCTGGTGGCCAATCCCGGCTGTTTCCCCACGGCGGCTGTCCTCTCGCTTGCACCTCTGGTCAAGAAGGGCATCATGGACCTTGACCATATAGTTGTGGACGCAAAGACCGGCACCTCAGGAGCGGGCGCCACGCCAACCGAGGCCACACACCATCCCACGATAGGCGCGAGCGTGAGGGCATATTCCGCGCTTAGCCACCGGCATGCTCCGGAGATCGATCAGGAGCTGTCCAAGCTTGCGGGAAGGCCTGTGAAGGTCTCCTTCGTCCCCCACCTGGTACCCATCGTGAGGGGAATACTCTCAACCGCGCACGTGTTCCTCAACAAAAACCTGGAGAGAGAGGACCTTCTAGAGGAGTACAGAAAGTTCTATGGGGCAGAGCCCTTCGTCAGGGTGGTGGAGGGACTGCCCGAGATCAACTACGTTCTCGGCTCAAACTACTGCGACATAGGCGTTGCGGTCGACGGCGAGGGCAGGGCAGCTGTGGTAGCTGCAATAGACAACCTTGTCAAGGGGGCTTCGGGCCAGGCCGTGCAGAACATGAACATAATGTTTGGAATCGATGAAACCGAGGGGCTGAAGGCCGCGCCCCTGCGTCCATGAAATGCCGATGAGGGAAGTCGATCTCACATGATCACCGTGCTCGAAGGTGGGATAACACTGGTGCCCGGCTTTCTTGCCTCGGGAGTCAGGGCAGGCATAAAAAAGAGGGGCCTGGACCTCATGCTCATAGCATGCGAGGATGGACCTGTTGCCGCAGCGGGCGCGTTCACGGGGAACCTCGTGAAGGGCGCACCGGTGGTTGTGACTAGGGGCCACGTGAAAAATGGATCAATAGGGGCGATAGTTGCAAATTCCGGCATTTCCAACGCGTACACTGGAAAGAGGGGATTGAAGGACGCGCGGAGGATGTGCGCCCTCACAGCCGAGCTCATGGGTCTCAAACCTGCGCAGGTTGCGGTTGCATCCACCGGGATAATTGGGGTCTATCTGCCGATGAAGAAGATAGAGAAGGGAATAAGGGCGGCTGCCAAGGAGCTCTCAAATTCAAGAGAGGCCGCGCTGAACGCGGCCAGGGCCATAATGACCACTGACACGTTTCCGAAGGAAGTCGCCATCAGGGTGGATCTTGAGGACGGAAAATCCGCCACCATAGCTGGCATAGCAAAGGGAGCTGGGATGATAAAGCCGGACCTGAAGACGGCCACCATGCTGAGCTTCGTGGTCACCGACGTCAACATATCGCCAGACGCGCTCAGGGCGGCGCTTGGCGAGGCGGTCGATCAGAGCTTCAACATGCTCAACATCGACAATGACATGAGCACCAGCGACATGGTCATTGTGCTTGCAAACGGCAGGGCTGGCAACCAAAGGATCACACCAGATCGCCCGGACAGGCAGTTCCAGGCCGGCCTCAATTACGTGCTGCGCGAGCTAGCCTGGATGATAGCCAAGGACGGGGAGGGAGCAACGCACCTGATAGAGGTCAAAGTGAAGGGTGCAAGGAGCGAGGGGGATGCGAGGAAGGCTGCCAGGGCCGTGGTCGGTTCGAACCTGGTAAAGGCAGCGGTGTTTGGAAAGGATCCAAACTGGGGAAGGGTGATCTCCGCCCTCGGTAGCTCAGGCGCCTCCTTCAAGCCGGAGAAGATCAGCCTCGAGCTGGCGAGCGAGAGGGGAAGGGTTGATCTGGTCAGGAGAGGGAAGCCGGCTGGCAGGAATGCTCTCCAAAAGGCCAGGGACATAATGAGGAGCAAGGAGATAGAGATACACGTGGACCTGGGAGCTGGAAAACACAGCGCGACGGCGTGGGGGTGCGACCTCACATATGACTACGTGAGGATCAACTCCCGGTACACAACCTGATTGAAACCGAACTCAACCAAATGTTTTTAATCGGCACCCACCACTTTAGCGTTGAGAGGAAGGAGGCCGCGGGATGGAAGAACGTGCAAAGGTGATGCTCGAGGCCCTGCCGTATCTCCAGGAATTCCACGGAAGGACCATAGTGATAAAGATAGGGGGAAGCGTCCTCGGCAACGAGGAAATGCTCGATTCCCTGCTGAGGGACGTGGTCCTCCTCAACCTCTTCGGCATGAGGGTGGTCCTCGTTCACGGCGGAGGTCCGGAGATAAGCGAGGAGATGAAGAAGATGAACATCAAGCCGAAGTTCGTCGAGGGGCTCAGGGTAACCGACGAGAGGACCATAGAGATAATTCACGAGCAGCTTGCAGGAAAGATAAACAAGCAGCTGGTGCTCGGCATAAACCAGCAGGGCGGGAAGGCCTTCGGGGTCTCAGGCGTGGACGGCAACCTGATAAGGGCGAGGAAGCTCATCTACAGGACCACCACCAGCAAGGGAAAGGAGATAGAGGTCGACCTGGGGTTCGTGGGCGAGGTTGAGAAGGTGGACCCCACCATCCTGAACAACCTGATAAAGAGCGGATGCATTCCAGTTGTCGCCCCCATAGGAGTCGACGGGGAGGGACACAGCCTGAACATAAACGCAGACACCGCAGCGGCGGAGATTGCCATAGCCATGAAGGCTAAGAAGCTCATCCTTCTTACCGATGTTTCCGGAGTTCTGAGGGATCCCACAAACGAGTCCACCCTGATATCATCGCTCACAGTTGAGGAGGCGCAGAAGCTCATTCAGGAAGGGGTGATAAAGAAGGGCATGATACCCAAGGTGGAAGCCTGCCTCAGGGCAATTCAGGGGGGAGTGGAGAAGGCCCACATCCTCAAGGGAACCCAGCCCCACGTGCTGCTCCTGGAAATACTCACGAAGACCGGCGTTGGCACGATGATAGAGAAGACGCCGCCCTCCTGAGGTGCCATCGCTTGAGCAGCGGAACCGTGGAGATGGCCGATCGCTACCTGGCGAACACTTACGGGCGCCAGCGGATAGTTCCGGTGCGCGGCCGCGGCATGTTCCTCTGGGATGAAGACGGCAGACGATACATCGACTTTGTGGGTGGGATAGCCGTATGCGTTCTCGGGCATTGCCATCCGGATGTCGCCCGGGCCATATCAGCCCAGGCCAGAAAGCTCGTGCACGTGTCAAACCTCTACTACATACCCCAGCAGGCAGAGCTGGCAAGGCTCCTGTCTACCATCTGCCCGAGGCCTATCTCAAAATTCTTCTTCTGCAACTCAGGAACCGAGGCCATAGAGGGCTCCTTCAAGCTTGCCTTCAAACACAGCAAGAGGAAACGGGTGGTCGCGATGGAGGGCTCTTTTCACGGGAGAACTTCAGCGGCGGTGGGTGCCACGTGGACCCCAAAATACAGGGAACCCTTCGGCGATCTCATACCCAAGATCTTCACATTTGTCCCCTACGATGATCTGGACGCCGCAAGGCAAGCTGTGGATGAGAACACGTCCGCCGTGATCGTGGAGCCCGTGCAGGGGGAAGGGGGAGTGAATGTTCCATCGGAGGATTACCTCCAGGGATTGCGGGAGATATGCGATGAGAAGGGCGCCCTGCTGATATGCGATGAGGTCCAGAGCGGAATGGGGAGAACCGGAAGGTGGTTCGCCTGCCAGCACTGGGGCGTGCAGCCGGACATTATCGCCATGGCGAAAGGACTGGGGGGAGGATTTCCAATCGGGTGCTTCGGCTCCACTCCAGAGATCATGAATTCGTTCTCTCCTGGAGATCATGCATCGACATTCGGCGGAAACCCGCTCGCCTGCGCCGCGGCGATAGCCACCGTTAAAGCCATGAAAAGGCTGAATATCCCGGGGAGGGCAAATAGGATGGGAAAGTATTTCAGGGGGAGGCTGGAGGAACTAAGAAGGCATGCATCGGTGAGGGATGTGAGGGGGCTTGGCCTGCTGCTCGGGATGGAGATGAAAAACGGGAAAATCGCGAGGAAGGTCGTGGAGAGGGCGGCGGAGGGGGGCTTTCTCATCAACTGCACGGCCGAGAAGGTTCTCAGATTCGTGCCGCCACTGATAGTCGAGAAAAAACAAATAGACCAACTGGTTGAGGCGCTTGACGGGATACTAATGAGGGTGGGAGCCTGAAGCATGTACTTACGATTCAAGACCTGATGGGAGAGGAGATAAATGCCCTCATAAGGAGGGCGAGATCGCTCAAGAGGGAGCTGAAGGCGGGCAGAACAAGAAATGACCTTAAGGGAAGAACCCTCGCAATGATATTCTCCAAGCCCTCCACGCGCACAAGGGTGAGCTTCGAGGTTGCGATGACTCAGCTGGGAGGACACGCAATATACTTGGGGTGGAATGATCTCCAGCTGGGGAGGGGGGAAACAATAGCCGATACGGCCAGGACCCTTTCCAGATACGTTGACTGTGTGGCAGCCAGGCTCTTCAAACACCGGGAGATTGAGGAGCTGGCTGAGCACTCAACGGTTCCGGTGATAAACGCATTGACGGATCTTCATCACCCATGCCAGACGCTTGCAGACCTCATGACCATAGAAGAGCACAAGGGGAAACTCAAGGATGTCAAGGTGGCGTGGGTGGGGGATGGAAACAACGTTTGCAACTCCATTCTCCTCGGCTGCACACTTGTGGGCTCGGACATATCAGTTGCCTGTCCAAAGGGATATGAACCGCCCTCACACATCGTCTCGACCGCCATGGATAACTCTAAGAGGAGCGGAAGCAGCGTGAAGATAACGAACGAACCCCTCGTTGCGGTAAGGGACGCGGATGTAGTCTACACCGACGTCTTCGTCTCCATGGGCATGGAGGCTGAGAGGGAGAGGAGGATGCAGGACTTTAGGGGATTTCAGGTGACCCCGGAGCTCATGAATGCCGCAGAGGAGGACGCGATATTCATGCACTGCCTGCCGGCCAGGCGGGGCGAGGAGGTGAGCGCTGAGGTCATCGACGGTCGCTGGTCGGTCGTCTGGGATCAGGCTGAGAACAGACTCCACGCCCAGAAGGCGCTCCTGCTGAAGCTAATTGGGAGAGCCACTAAAGCCGCTTGAGCCTTTCAAAGACCGCAACGAGGCGTCTCTCCTCCGCCAGCAGGGATTTCTTCTCGGAGGAGATCTGCTTCATCAGCTCCTCTATGCGCAGGTTACCCGGCGCCCCAACATGTTTCTTTGACATTATGTTCTTCACCGGATCTTCCATCTCCAGCCTGTCGAGCTCCGAGGCCACCTTCCTGTAGGCGTCCCTGAACGGCATCTTCTCTTCCACAACAAGCCTGAGCGCCCGGTCTGCCGCGAAGAGCTCCGGGGTGAATGACCGAATGAGGGTCTCCCGGTTCACCTTCAGCTTTTCGAATATCATCCTCATCACCTTCATGCAGTCCTCGGTCACCCTCAGCGCCTCCATCAGCGGCCTCTTTGTCTCCTGAAAGTCCCTGTTGTAGCCGGAGGGCAGGTTTCTTATGATGAGCAGCAGATGCAGGAGTCTGGCGATGTTCCCTGCCGATCTCGCCCTCACGAGCTCAAGGGGACAGGGATTCAGCTTCTGGGGCATTATGCTCGATCCGGGGCAGTACTCCCTCGGAAGGGAGAAATATCCGAGCTCAGGTATGCTGAAGAATATGAGATCATTGGCCAGCTTTGACAGGTCCTCCGTGATCTGCACGAGCGCGAAAACTATCATCGCCTCGATCTTGCCCCTGCTGTTGTTCGCATAGAGGACGTTGTTCTGCACCTTCTCGAATCCCAGGAGGTCGCTCACCATCTGCCTGTCTATGGGCAGGGGGACACCGTAGCTGGCAGCGGATCCGAGCGGGCACTGGTTGTTCAGGGAGTAAACGGCCTTTATGAGCCTCAGATCATCCATCAGTGACTCAGCAAACGCCCCGGCCCAGAGTCCCACGGAGGAGGGCATGGCGCGCTGCGTGTGCGTCCTTCCCGGCATGGGGACATCCCTGTTCTCCGAGGCGAACTTCGCGAGCGTCCCGGCCAGCTCCAGCAGCTCGCGCCATATGACAAGCAACTCTTTCCTGGAATAGATCCTGATGTCAAGCAGAACCTGATCGTTTCTGGATCTGGCCGTGTGTATCTTTTTTCCCAGACCACCCAGCTTCTTCGTGAGGTGATTCTCGATGGCGGTGTGCACATCCTCATCCTCCCTCCTTATCTCAAATTTCCCCCTTTCGGCGCCAGACAGTATCTCCAGGAGAGCCCTCTTGAGCCTCAAGAACTCCTCCCTGCCCAGCACGCCTATCTTGAAGAGCATGCGGGCATGGGCTATGCTTCCGTATACGTCGGCTTCAATGAGTTCACGGTCAAGGATGTGGTCATCGCCTACCGTGAACTCCTCCATGAACTCATCAAGATTGTATCCCTTCTCCCAGAGCTTTGGCATCTCACTTCACTCGTTTTCTCATTGCGAGTACCTGATAAATAAGACCACCTATGTGGGCAGCCCCCCTTGACATGCGCTGATCGAATCCCTTTGCCTTTATCGACCTGAGCTCGGGAGCGAAAAGCCCGGTGTTTGACCTTCTCCTCATTATCTCTATCGTTCCCTTGTACAGCTTTACCCTGTACTCCCCCTCCACATGCCTCTGTGATTCGTTTATGAAGGCCTCCAGCTCGTACCTCAGCGGGTGAAACGCCTGTCCGTGATACATCATGTAGGCCCACTTCTGGTCAACCATCTTCTTGAACATCAGCTCGTCCTTGGTGAGGCAGAACTGCTCGAGGTCCCTGTGAAGGGCCAGTATCACGTGCGCTGCTGGCGCCTCATAGATTTCCCTTGATTTCAGGTTCATTATTCCGTCCTCGAACATGTCTATCCTGCCGATGCCGTTCTCCCCTGCGATGTAGTTCAGGCGGTAGACTATGTCGAAGAGGGGAAGCCTTTCGCCGTTCAACTTAACCGGTACGCCCTCCTTGAATTCAATCTCCACCACGGTGGGCTCGTCCTTCGCCTTCTCCGGTGGCTTGAGCCACATCCATATGTCATCAGGCAGCTCCTGATCCAGGTCCACGGCCCCGCTGGCTATAGATCTGCACCACAGCGTCTTGTCGTCCCCGCCGGTTATCGTCTGGACCATGGGCACGCCCCATGCCCTGCAGAGCTCCTCTTCCTCCCTCCTCGTGAGGTCGAAATCCCTCACAGGGACCAGTATCTCAAGGCCGGGCGCGAACATCGTGAAGACGTTGTGCATCCTGAACTGGTCATTGCCCTTTCCACTGCTCCCCTCCAGAAGCGCGTCGCATCCAAGCTCGACCGCCTTCTCCGCGACCTTCCTGGCTATCAGCTGCCTCGTCATAGATGTGGACACCGGATAGCCCTCGTAGTCTGAGTTTGCCTTTATTGCCATCGCTATCCACTCATTCGCAAACTCCTCCCTCGCATCGATGAAGATGGGCTTTACCCCGAGCGCCTCCCCGTGCCTCCGCGCCACCTCGAGCTCCTGTTCGCCCTGCCCCACATCCACTGTTATGGGAACTATCTCCTCAGCCCTGTACTTGCGCTTCAGGAGCTCTATCCCCAGGCTGGAGTCGACCCCTCCTGAAAACGCACATGCGACCTTCCTGACCTTCGGCACAGGCGCGCTCTCGATTTTTCTTATGATTTCCTCGACGCTCATCAGGCTCCCAACCTACAACGCACGGTCATTTAAAAAGTTTTTTGGTCATGAAGTTGATGAAATATGGTGATGGTTTGGCGCGCAGGGGACCTCTTCCACGTTTTGGCGACTTTCACGTCAGCAGGGCCCTGGAGCTCATTTCGCTCAACGGCAGGGTAAGCAGGGGGGAACTCTCCAGAAGACTGGGCATCGGAGAGGGCAGCATCAGGACAATACTGAAGAGGCTCAAGGAGAGGGGCCTGGTGAGATCGACCAGAGCGGGTCACTTCCTGACTGAAAAGGGGAAGAGGGCCCTCGGAAGGCCGGAAAAAACGGTTGAGGTCTCGGTTCCCGGGCTCACGGTCGGCAAGGCGAACGTGGCAACTGTCGTCAGGGGGGCAGCCCGTTTTGTACACAGGGGAATTGAGCAGAGGGACGAGGCGATAAAGGTCGGGGCAAAGGGAGCAACGGTTCTCGTATGCATAGGGGGGAGGTTGCATTTTCCCGATCGGTTCATGGAGGTGGGGCGCGAAGCCGAAGGAGAGCTCATGGAGAAGCTGGATGTCAGAGAGGGAGATGCGATCATCATAGGCACGGCAGATGATCTGAGGCTTGCCGAAGAAGGAGCCCGGGCAGCAGCCAGAACCTTGCTCTGATCACCAGGAGATGTACTTTATCACCACGTTGTCCCCATCGTGGAGCTGGCATTCGCTCATTCCGACGTTGGGCGCCTCTCCGTTCACCTCGAAGACGTATCCCTCATTTGACTCAAGCTCATCGCCCGCTATGGAGACCACGACCGAGGAACCAAAGCTCTCCCAAAACTTGGTCCTCGTGTCAGCCACCCTCAGAAGGGCGTCGAAGGCCGTCATGCCGTCTCTGATCGTCACGTCTCTCTCGATGACTCCGCTGCTCTTCGTCTCCACCCTCAGATGTATTGTGATCTCCCGTGTGGTTGCGTAGACGTCGGGTCCACCCCCACTGGCATACAAGCCCGCCGCAAAGCAAAGCACGCCAGCAACGATGATCAACCCTACGACCTCCGCCCAGATTTTCCTCAGCTCAATCACCTCCTGTTTTTTGTTTTTGATGAGAGAAGATTGATGCAGAGGCCCGGACTGGAACCGGTATCCTTATCATGATTCTACCCAATCCCACGAGGGGCGGGACGAAAAACAGCGATGTGAGATGGCGAAGGGTGAAAGGTATCTGCCCCAGCAGTGAGATCCAGATGGATGTCCCGGTGACGAGCGAGTGGCCGATGAGGCCCGTCCACACGTCATATATTATTATGGCCACAGCTGCCGTCAGAGTGGTTCGAAGCAGAAGCCTCGGGAGCCTGTCAAAGATTGAAACCCTTGATCTCATGGAAAAAAACCATACAAGGAGAAATCCAGACCAGCAGAAGGCGTGGATCGGCAGGACCCCGTATGTGACAAACCAGACTATTAACGCGCTCATGACGGCCAAGGCACCGAAGTATCTCGTCACGATCCTCCATGCGCGTGAGGAGCCGCAGTAAAGGGAGAAGGAGCCCGTCACCACGAGGACGGGTATTATCCACTCGGTGTTCGGGAGAAAGTCCATACCGGCGAAAAACCTGTAGAGCGCAAACAAAGCTATGAGAATGGCGCCCGTGAGGACAAAGAGCCTGTACCTCTTGGACAGCGTTTCATCTGGCGAGCTCCCCTCCCAGAGATGCCCGATCAGACCCCTGAACATCATCTCGTTGGATATATTATCCAACAACTTATAAATATTGTTGGGAGAAAGAGAGCATTCAGCGCTATATCTTCCTCTGCTTGATCCTACGCATCTTCCTGCGCATTCTCTTCCTTACCCACTTCCAGCGCATCCTTCCCTTCTTCTTCCACTTCCTCGGCCTTTTTCCTATGAGCATTCCCCCTTTCTCCAACGCCTCAAGAAGATTCTCCTCTCTCCTTATAACACATTTGGGCTCTCGCACCGAAACAGCATGAGTTCCTCAAAGGAGAATTTTTTCCTCGATATAACCCTCCACCTCAACCCGGATTTTTCTATGGCCTCAGCGGTATCGTGTTCCCCGGTGAGGGACGACTGAACGAACAGCGCCCTTCCACCCGGGTTCATGTGATCCGGGAGCTCCTTCAGAAATCTATCCAAGACGGAGCGTCCGGTTTTTCCTCCGTCCCACGCCAGCTCAAGCAAGTCTCCCGTCCTCTCATCGGGGGAAACTGGCAGGTACGGCGGGTTAAACAGCACCAGATCGAATCTCTCGTCCCCAACCGGCTCGAAAAGGTCTCCGAGCCTGAGGTCAACGCGATCGAGCACTCCCTGCGTGCGCGCGTTTTCCCTAGCGCAGGCGATCGCCAGCGGATTGACGTCGGTTGCAACCACCCTCCCGCCCATCCTGGCAGCGAGTATTGCCAAAAGCCCACAACCCGTTCCGATGTCCAGAACCACTTCACCCGCGCAAACGCTGATGTTCTCAGCGATCATCAACGAGTCCTCGGCCGGCTCGTATACTCCCGGCCATGCCTCCAGCTCAAGATCCCTGAAGTGAAACCTGTCCCCCACGCCCTTACCCAATATTTATAGGTTATACGTCGATTTAACCAATGGGATAAAAAATGGCAGGGGAGAAGCTTTCCCTAATAGGGCCAGCGGCCTTCTACGTGGGACTGATAATAGCAATAGTGACCATCTTCGTTGCTCCGTCCGGCTGGCTGTACCTGGGACTGGCAGTGCTTGGAGTGATAGTCGGGCTGGCAAACGTAACGGCGAAGGAAAGCGGCGCCTTTCTCCTTGCTACCATAGCATTCGTGGTAACATGCACTGGCATGGCGACGCTCATAGCGCTAAACGGAGTGACAATACCGGCCGAACTTTTGAGGCTCGCTGCCAACATCACGGTCCTAGTTGGGGCCGGGGCCGTGGTTATCGCACTGAAGGCCATCTACGAGATGGCCAAAGAAAAGTAAAGGGCCCCTTTTCATCTTTTTACAGGGCGTCCGCCTCTCATCACTATTCTATCATCCACCAGAACTTCTCCGTTCCCCATGTCCTTTATCATGTCGAGGTGGCTTGAGGCCTTGTTTCTGCCGTGGTAGGCGCCCCGGTTGTTCCCTATCGCGACGTGCACCGTGCCAAATATCTTCTCATCGATTATTATGCTACCTCCCGTGTACTTTGCTCCTGGATTCGTTCCAATTCCGAACTCCGCAATGCGATCCTTCTCACCCGTGTTCGCCCTCAAAAAGTTATCGAAGTTCCTTTCCCCGTCTTCAGCGGAGTATCTGCGTATCCTGCCATCCCTGAATGTCAGCTCCAGTCCCCTCACCTTGCCGAATCCCGGAATGGCTATCTCCTCGAAGGATATTGATCCATCCGCGCTCGTCTCTATTGGAGCCACGAACACCTCCCCTGCAGGAATGTTCACCCCGACATCCCCGCGTTTTAGGTCCTCATCAGATATCACCCCATCGTCGACAAGTATTGGCCTCCCGGTGATACGGAAGCTGAGGTCCGTGCCATCCTCGGCCATGATCCTCACAGTTCTCCCTCCCTCGAGCAGCGAGCGGTAAATTCTGCAGAGGCGGGCTACTTCCCCATAAAAGGTCCTCCTTATGCTGTCGAAAAATATGTCCCGAAACCTTCTGGTCCCACATCCGTAGGTCCTTGCTGCCCCCGGAACTGGCCACCCGAAATATGCCCACCTAACCTTTCTCCGGTCCAGTATGTCGTGCAGTTTTTCCCTTATCGGAGCCGTGAGCCTTATCCTTCCCTCAACGCCCTTCGCCCAGTTTGGATCGTCATCCTCGCCGATGAATATGCTCACATCCGCCCGTTTTGCTATCGCTTCAGCAAAGGGGCTCATCTTTCTGAGAGAGCTCTCTGGCTTCAGAAGGTACCTCAGCCTTTCCCTTCCAGACGCAAAGCTGAGCAGGAGGGTGTGGGCTCCGGTCCTCCAGCACTCCTCCTCAACTGTAAACGCAAATCTCTCGCACGTGGGATCGGTACGGTTGTAGAGCATCCTCACAGCGTCGAAAGCCCCGCGCCTCAGCCCTATCCGCATGGACCTTCTCACGAAAGCCCTGGCGATCCTCCGCATCTCTCCCCGAGAGAGCTCCGCCAAGGGACCACCGCTACCTTATGTACCCCGGTTCTTCCTCCGGCCCCGCACCAGGCGGAGGTATCAGCGCGCGGAGCCTGCCGACGTCAGAGTACTGGGTGAGCTCCTCCATGTCGAGCTCGAACCCAAGCATCTCACAGAGGGAGGTAAGCACTGCCCTTGAGGCCCTGATGTCCACTATTTCTCCCCTTGTGGCGCCAAGGAGACAGAACCCTCCCATCCCGTAAAGGGGAGCCATGGCCGGAAGAAGGCCATTCATTCCCACTATGGTTCCCCCATCGAGGAGCCTTATCCCGTGCGTCTCAAGCGTTTTTCTCCACTTGGAATCCGATGCCGCTCCCACGACGCCCGACCACCTCTCCCTCGGAGGCACCACATACGCCGCCATTGCACCTACGGTTTCTATGCCAAACTTCCTCGCCATCTCAAGGATCTCCCCAGTCAGAACGTACTGTCCGACAGGGGCGCTCGCCTGAGCATCTGCAGTGAGCATCACCATGTCCATGTCTGCGCCCGGAGGCCTTGCATGATAGAAGTTTATCTTCAGGCTCTTCAATCTCCCGTCCTCAAGAACAGTCCACTCCGGAAGATGCTCGGAGTACATCTCTGCGAACAACTTTCCCTTCAGCTTGTAGATCAGATACTCCACCGAGACCTTTCCAATGTTCCCTATTCCCGGCAGGCCAACTACCATCAGGGAGTTCTTCAGCCTTGGCGTGGAAACTAGGTTTATTCTGGTCATCCTATATGAATTGGATGTCCGCCTTAAAAGCTATCTGAGGGCGCCTTCCTCTCCGATTTAAGCTCAGCGGGAGAATAAGTCTGGGGAGAATGAAAAAGATCGCTGTGGGGGGCGGGGAGATCTCAGTAAGCCCCCTTGCCTTCGAAAGCCTTGGAGTCAGGGGGATGTCCACCCTCGTGGAAACGCGAGACATCAGCGTTCTGATAGATCCGGGCTCTGCGCTTGGCCCCAGGTTCAACCTCATGCCCCATGAAAGGGAATATGCCGCGCTGTCAGAGTCCAGGGAGAGAATGCTCGAGGCGGCGGGGAGCGCTGACCTGATCACCGTGAGCCACTATCATTTTGACCACTATGTGCCAGGATTTGAGGAGTGGACCTGGATATGGAGCTCCCCGGAAATCGCGGAGCGGATCTACCGCGGGAAGAGGATGCTCGTCAAGGACATACGCTCCGAGATAAACATCAGCCAGAGAAAGAGGGGGTTCATGTTCCAAAAGTTCGTCACCAGTTTGGCGCAGGACATCGAGCCGGCCGACGGAAGGGAGTTCAGGTTCGGAGGCACTCTCCTGCGTTTTTCGCCTCCAGCCTCCCACGGCCCGCCGGGAACCCAGCTGGGCCGGGTCCTCATGGTGAGCATAAGGTGTGGCGAAACGACCTTCCTGCACGCCTCGGACGTTCAGGGGCCCATTGACAGGGCGGCGCTTGACTTCATCCTGAGGGAAAAGCCAGACATGGCAGTAATAGGAGGACCCCCGCTATACCTCAGGGGATTCAGGGTGGGAGAGGAGGAGCTGGGATCCGCAATTGAGAACATGAAGGTCCTGGCCAGAACCATTCCGCTCATTGTTATAGACCACCACCTTCTCAGGACCGAAGAGTACGTTGACTACATGGGACCTGTGGTCAAAGAGGCCAGATCTCACGACCACACGATCACCACGGCCTCAGAGATGGTGGGAAAAAGGCCAGCGCTCCTTGAGGCGAACAGAAAGCAGCTTTACGCCAGGGAGCCGATGGAAAGCGGGAGCATGAAGCACATCAGGGAACTCATGATAAGGCTTGGCGCTACATCCTCTCAGGAGCGGGTATCCCCAGAAGGTCCATGACGTTCCTCAACACCATCCTGGTGCAGCTGACCAGCCTGAGCCTGGTCTCCCTGAGCTCCCTGGTTTCGGCCGTAAGCACCGGCGCGGCCTCATAGAACCTGTTAAACGCAAATGCCAGGTCGGAGGCATATATCGCCAGAAGATGCGGTCCGAGCGTCCTTCCGGCCTCATCGATCACCTGGGGAAACCTCGCGAGGAGCTTTATGAGGGTCCTCTCCTCGGGCAGGTCGAGTTTCACCATTTTTGACATCCCGCTCCTCCCGGCCTTCCTGATTATGCTGCAAGCCCTGGCATATGAGTACTGGATTGCAGGGCCGCTGTTCCTCTCAAAGTTCAGGGCCTCCTCCCACCTGAAGGTTATCCTCTTCTCGGGTGAGGTGCTGAGGAGGGAGTACCTGACAGCCCCAACCCCTACCAGCTCGGCTATTTTCCGCTTGAAGCCCTCCGGGGCCTCGGGGCTGTGCTCCTCAACCGCAGCCCTTGCTCTCGCCACGGCCTCCTCGAGCGCATCGTCCACAGAGAACCCAACCCATGTACCCTTCCGGCCGGAGAACTTCCCGCTTGGAAGCCACACGTGCTCATATGCAAGGTGAAGGGAATTCCTCGATTCCTCCTCATATCCCAGAATTCTGAGGGCGGCGGAAACGACCTGCTGTGGAAAGCGCTGCTCGGCCCCAACCACATTTATCACCATCTTTGCTCCTCCGAACCTTTCTGAGGCCTTTCCGCGCGGGGAGGTGGTGAATGTCCTTCTGCCATCACCTCTGACCGAGTGGATCCTCATCCTGGGCGATGCCCTGGTTTTTCCGAACTTCCACATCTGGTAGGCGATGTCCCGCGCGGTGTAAACAGTGGTTCCGTCGGACCTGACCAGCACCTTGTCCTCCAGCCCAACGTCACCAAGCCTGAGGACCAGCGCGCCTGAGTTCTCCCCAGTTCCCTCAACCAGCCTCCCAGATCTCCTCAGCGATTCGATGACCTCCTCCACCGCTCCCGATCTCACCAGATCGCTTTCCCACACGAGGAGGTCGTAGACGACGCCCAGCCTCTCTGCGGTCTCCAGGTTCGCCCTCACGCATTTTTCCGCTATCCTCCTTGCCTCAATGCACCACCTCCCAATCCCGCTCTCCAGCCCCCTGAGTATCCCATCCACCTCCCCCTCCAGCTTGGGATCGCTGCCGAGCATCTGGTGCATCTGGGAGTAGAGCAGGCCGAGAACGTGATCGAACTTGGCTCTCGGTTTCCTCTTTATGCGCCTGAAGGCGAGCACTGTCTCGGCCATCTGCCTCCCCATGTCATCTATGTAGTTGTGAACCTCCACCGTGTGGCCGAGCGCCTTCATTATCCTCGCAACCGTGTCGCCTATCACCGCATTTCTTCCGTGCCCTATGTGAAGCGGCTTGGTGGGATTGACGCTCGTGTGCTCTATTATGACCTTGCCCTTTTTCTCCGTCCTTGCCCTCCCATAGGCCTCCCTCATCTTCTCCACGGCCGTCAGGGTTATCTCGCCAAGCGCGTGGAGATCCAAGAAAAAGTTCAGATAGCCGTTCACCGGCTCAACGCGCAATATGAGGCCGCCAGTGGCTATCCTCTCCGCCAACCTCTTCGCAATCTCTGCCGGAGGCATTTTCAGGTCCTTGGCCATCTCAAAGCAGACTGTTGACGCGATGTCCCCGAGCCCCGGATCCGGCGGATCCTCAAGGGTTTCGATGACATCCCTGGGGGAACTCCACCCGATGCCCCGCAGCGCATCTGCAATGGCATCTGAAACTGCGCTCTTGACAGACCCCCAGGGATCTGGATCCACTTTCATCCTCACGCAATCACCAGACTGACATCACGGAAGATTTTTCTCTCTTCCATTAAGTTGTTTTCGGAGACAATTTTCAACTCGTTGTCTGTAAAATCCAGATACTTTTGCAGATGCGCTCGTGATCACTTGGCTCAGGCGATAAAGTTATATACACGTTTTTATAAGAAAAATTAGTTAAAAAAATTCCTTAAAGAGGAAGGAGGGTAATATAAATGGTGGAATTGCCGGTGGCAGCAATCGAGCGCATAATAAAAAAAGGTGGGGCCAAAAGAGTCGGTGAAAGCGCGGCCATAGCGCTTGCGGAGGTCCTTGAGGAGAAAGGAATAGAGATAGCCGCCGAGGCAGCAAAGCTGGCCGAGCATGCCGGGCGAAGGACGGTCAGGGACGTGGACATAAGGCTCGCTGCAAAGCGCGTATGATTTTAAACTGGTCAGCTAATTCTGTTTGGTGACATTTTGGAGGAGGAGCCCTCAATCAGCGAGATGCCCAGGCTCTACGATGTGTTCGAGCAGGTGAAGGTGAAGTCCGTCCGTGCAGTGACGAAGATCAGGGTGCCGGTTGACCTCAAGGCGGTGGCCGACAGGCTGCCGAAGGTCAGGAGGATCAGGACATCGAACAAAAGCGTGATGAAGTTTCAGCTCAGGCGCGGGTGCTATCTGCTCCTTTTTCCAACCGGATATGTTGAAGTCCACGCGCCGGACGAGGGAAGCGTCAGGGAGGTGCTGATCGCCTTCAGGGACGAGATGTACAAGGGCGGGCTCCTATGAACGACCTCATGCCCACAGCGAGAAAAATTGTCAGAGAATGCATGGGGACGAGGAGGGGCGAGAGAGTCCTGGTCGTCACAGATCCTCCCCGGATGGAAATTGGAAGGGCGATTCAGAGGGCGGCGACGGAAATCCGGGCGAAGTGCACTCTTGTCTGCATGCCTGTGACGAGAAGGCATGGCGACGAGCCTCCGACCTTCGTCGCATATGCCATGAAGAAGTCCGATGTCGTGATAGCCCCGACCACATTTTCCATAACTCACACCAGGGCCAGAAGGGAGGCCACAAGGGCCGGGGCGAGGATCGCCACAATGCCATCAGTAACCAGGGAGATGATGGTGAGGGGAGCAATGCTCGCGGATTACACAGAGGTGAGCAGGATAACCAAAAGGCTCGCCAAAAAGATAGGGGGAAAGAAAACGGTCGAGGTGAAAACAAGAGCCGGGACCGATTTGACTTTCAGCATCGAGGGGCGCAGGGCATATCTTGACACGGGGATATACAGGAAGCCCGGAGATTTCGGCAACCTTCCTGCCGGAGAGGTGGCATTTGCTCCGCTTGAGGGGACTGGGGAGGGTCGGGCGGTAATAGACGGACCTATGGGCGATGGAAAATGGAGTGGAGTGGAGATAGAAATAGAGGGAGGCCTGGCGCGCGCCATCTCTGGGGACGCCGCCGAGAGGGTTATTAGCGCTCTGAAGGGTGCGGGGCCCAACTCAAGGAACCTGGCGGAGTTCGGCATGGGGACCAACCCAAAGGCCCGCCTGATCGGGAACGTCCTGGAGGACGAAAAGGTGCTTGGCACATGTCATGTCGCCCTCGGTGACAACTCATCGTTCGGGGGCAGGGTAAGGGCGGGAATTCACATAGACGGGATAATCAGGTCCCCGACTGTAAAAGTTGACGGAAAAACCGTGATAAGGGAAGGACGCATCCTCTGAGATCTCATATCACTGTAACCGACTTCGCGAGATGGCGTGGCTTGTCCGGATCCTGTCCCTTCTCCACGCATATGTAGTAGGCCAGAAGCTGGCAGGGCACTATGTACGTAAGCGGGCTCAACAGCTCGCCTGTTTTGGGTATCAGAATCATCTCGTCCACATGTTCCCGCAGGTCCTCGTCCCGATCTGCAACCGCTATTATGCTGCCGCCGCGTGCTTTGATCTCCTCTATGTTGCTGATCATGCGTACTCTCCCCTCCCCGGCGGGCAGGACTGCGATGACCGGTGTATCCCTCTCCATGAGCGCAAGGCTTCCGTGCTTGAGCTCTCCGGCAGGCATGGCCTCTGAGTGTATGTACGTTATCTCCTTCAGCTTCAGTGCGCCCTCCATCACTATGGGGTATCCTATGCCTCTCCCGATGAGGTATATGTGTCCAGCGCCGCAATACCTCCTGGAAACCTCCTTCACTCGATTTTTACATGACGCAAGGGTTTTTTCAACGATGAGATGCGCTCCCCTGAGCTCCCTCTCAAGGGCACCGGCCTCCCTGTTGAGTCCCCTTATCCTTGCAACCTCAGCTGAGAGCCGAAGCAAAAACGCCACCTGCGCGGAAAAGGTCTTGGTAGCGACCACGCTCACCTCAGGGCCAGCATGTGTGTAACACACGACGTCGCTCTCCCTCGTGATGGAGCTCCCGACAACGTTCGTGAGGCAGGATATCCTGGCCCCGTTTTCCCTTGCAAACCTCACCGCTCCCAGGGTGTCAGCAGTCTCCCCTGACTGCGTTATGGCGAGTATGAGGTCACCCCTTCTCACCCTGCAGCTCTCACGGAACTCTGAGGATATGACCGGCTCCACCGAGACATCTGCCAGGTTTGCCAGGGCGTATTTTCCCACGAGCGCTGCGTGATATGAGGTGCCACAGGCGACAAAATAGATCCTTCTTGCCCTCACTATCTCCCTCGCCAGCTTTTCCAAGTTCGTTGCCTCCCTAAGGGTCTCCCTTATCGCCTCCGGCTGCTCGTGTATCTCCTTCAGCGTGAAGTGCGGGTAACCCCCTTTCTCCGCCATCTCGGCCGTCCACGTCACGCTCATGGGCTTTCTTTCGATCCTCCTTCCGCTCCTCATCTGGATGAGGCTCAGCCCATCCGCTGTCAGAACTGCCATCTCCCCATCCTCGAGGGGTATGAACTTCCTCGTGTGCCTCAGGAGGGCAGGAATGTCTGAGGCCAGGAACATCTCGCCCGCTCCAAGCCCCACCACCAGCGGGCTTTCCTT
>JAWCKV010000010.1:0-24212 GCA_038851565.1 Hadarchaeales archaeon (SeqCode)
TGCAGGTGGGATCGATGGTGGACGGATCGCTCATCAGGAAGATGACCTCGGCGAAGGATCTGCAGAGGTTTCTGGGCGAGACTGTGGAGAGCGTAATGGACGGGCCGCTCCCCACGGTCGGTGACGATGCGGATGTGGATGTCGTATACAGACTGCTGGAGCACGAGCCCGCCGTGCTGGTGGTTTCGCACGGCAGGGTGGCCGGGATAATAGCGAAGGCTGACCTCTTCAAACTGGCGGGATCGCCGAAGAAGTGAGACACGCATGAAGGAGATCAGGGAGAGAATTTCAAGGTGGATCGCGGGAGACATAGTGCTCTCGGCAAATCACGGAGAGGCTATCAGGAGATGGAGGGAGAGATTCGGGCTCACGCAGACCGCGCTTGCCGAGAGGGTGGGCGTTTCCCCTTCGGTAGTGAGCGACTACGAGGCCAACCGGAGAAAGTCGCCAGGTGCCTCAATGGTCAGGAGGATAGTCGATATGATGGTCGCCGCCGACGAGGAGAAGGGAGGAACGATAATAAGGAGCCTCTCCCAGCTTTTTGGTCCCCAGCTACCATCCGATGTTGTGCTCGATATAAGGGAGTTCGCGCAGCCGGTCAACGGAAAGACAATCTGCAAGGCGGTCGACGGGGAGGCGGTCGCCAACCGTGAGCTGCTGGACAGGAAGCTCTTCGGCTACACCGCGATAGACGGACCTAGGGCGATACTGGAGCTTTCGGCCGAAGATTTTAAGCGTCTTTATGGACTCACAACAGAGAGGGCGCTGGTCTTCACCGGTGTGACCACTGGAAGGTCGCCAATGGTCGCGATAAAGGTGATAGGGATAACCCCGGGAATGGTCATACTGCACGGAGAGCTGGTCTCCCTGGACCAGCTCGGTACCAGGATAGCTGAGATGCTCAGGGTACCGCTCGTGATATCCAGATCACCATCGGTTCAGGCACTTTTGGAGGCGCTGAAGAAGTGCGCTGAGTAGATTAACGTCTTTTGACGATATCTTTTTCGGCAATAGAAAGGTATTTATCCCCCTCAGGGGCGTAAAAGTGATGAAACCGGAGACGGTGATGGGTTGGTAGCAGGGATAATCGGGTACGGAGTGTACATCCCGAGATACAGGATCAAGGCCGAGGAGATAGCGAAGGTCTGGGGCGATGACGCGGAACAGATAAAGAGAGGCCTGATGGTCGAGGAAAAATCGGTTCCGGGGCCAGACGAGGACACCACGACCATCGCTGTTGAGGCTGCCAGAAACGCCATCAAAAGGGCCGGGATCAATCCACAGGAGATAGGGGCGGTTTATGTTGGTTCCGAGTCCCATCCATATGCAGTGAAGCCCACCGCCACCATAGTTGCGGAAGCGGTGATGGCAACCCCGAATCTTACAGCCACAGACATGGAGTTCGCCTGCAAGGCCGGAACAGCCGGGGTGCAGTGCTGCATGGGGCTCGTGGAGTCAGGAATGGCGAAGTACGGAATGGCAATAGGGGCAGACACGGCGCAGGGGGCTCCGGGTGATCCTCTGGAGTACACGGCCGCGGCCGGAGGCGCGGCATACATCATAGGAAAGAACTCCAGCCCGCACATCGCAGTGATAGAGGGCACATGTTCATACACAACGGACACCCCTGACTTCTGGAGGAGGGAGATGAGGCCTTACCCAAGGCACGGGGGCAGGTTCACCGGAAAACCCGCATACTTCAAGCACGTGAAGTCTGCCACGCAGGAGCTCATGCGCAGGTTGAAGCTTACGCCACAGGACTTCACTTATGCGGTCTTCCATCAGCCTAACGGGAAGTTCCCGCTCATGATCGCAGAGGAGCTGGGGTTCACAAAGGAACAGGTGCTGCCAGGTCTGATCACTCCGAAAATAGGGAACACGTATTCCGGTGCATCGCTCATCGGACTGGCGGCGGTTCTTGATCGGGCAAAGCCGGGTGACCGCATCCTGTTGGCCTCATTCGGCTCGGGTGCCGGGAGCGATGCTTTCAGCATAATGGTGAGTGATGCAATAGAAGAGAAGAGAGGCCTCGCACCGAGTGTGGCGGATTACATTGACAATAAGATTTACGTGAGCTACTCGATCTATGCGAAGTACAGGAGGATAATGGTGAAGTAAATGAGGAAGGTTGCCGTAATCGGAGTTGGTCAGACGAAGTTCGGCGAGCTTTGGGACGTTTCATTCAGGCAGATGGTGTTGGACGCAGGGGTCCGCGCGCTCGAGGACGCGGGGATAGATGGAACGAATATTGATGCCCTGTACATAGGCAACATGTCCGGCGGGCAGTTCATCAAGCAGGAACACATCTCCTCGCTCATAGCGGACCACTCCGGGCTTGTGCCGCTGCCGTCTACCAGGGTTGAGGCTGCCTGCGCTTCCGGAGGTCTCGCGCTGAGGCAGGCATTCATCTCGGTGGCATCCGGAGTGCACGACTTCGTTGTGGCTGCCGGGATAGAGAAGATGACCGACGTTCTGTCTGAGCAGGCGACAGGAGCGCTCGCGACCGCTGCGGATCAGGAGTGGGAGGTATACGCAGGGGCCACATTTCCCGGACTGTACGCCCTGATGGCCAGGAGACACATGTATGAGTTCGGAACCACTGAGGAGGACATGGCCAGGGTTGCGGTCAAGAACCACAGGAACGCGTGTCTGAATCCGTGCGCCCAGTATCACACCGAGATCACCGTTGAGTCGGTGTTGAAGTCTCCTCCGGTCGCGCTTCCTCTGAAGCTGCTCGACTGCTCTCCTGTGACCGACGGTGCGGCGTGTCTGGTGCTGGCACCTGCGGACCTTGCCAGAAAGTACACGGACACCCCTGTGCTAATTGCCGGGAGCGGACAGGCTAGTGACACCATCTCGCTCCACAGCAGGTCCTCGCTCACTTCTCTAAGGGCGACCGTGGAGGCGGCCAGGATAGCCTACAGGATGGCGGGGGTCGAAGCTTCGGACATTGACCTTGCCGAGGTCCACGACTGCTTCACGATAGCGGAGCTGATGGCAATCGAGGATCTGGGTTTCTGCAGCAAGGGTGAGGGTGGAAAACTCACGAGGGAAGGAGTGACGGAGATCGGTGGCTCGATACCGATAAACACCAGCGGAGGGCTGAAGGGCAAGGGACACCCGGTTGGCGCCACGGGCATAGCCCAGGCGGTTGAGATCGTGCACCAGCTCAGAGGTGAGGGAGGCAAGAGACAGGTGAGCGGCGCGGAGATCGGGCTGACGCACAACGTGGGCGGGTCCGGGGGCACCGCTGTGGTTCACGTGCTCAGGAGGGGAGATTGATGGCGGTTCCTAGGTTCTGGCGTGAGATACCCAGCAGGTACAACCTGATCGGCAGCAGGTGCGAGAACTGCAACAAGGTCTTCTTCCCTCCGCGGTACATCTGTCCGCAGTGCAGGAGGGTTGGGAAGATGCAGCCGCACAGCCTGAATCCCTACGGAAAGGTGGTTTCGCACACCACGATATATGCCGCTGCGAGCGGGTTCGAGGATCAGGTGCCGTATGCGCTCGCGATAATAGAGCTTGATGAGGGGCCGAAGGTACTCACCCAGGTTACCGACTGCGACCCGAACGACCTTAGGATAGGGGATCGTGTGGAGCTCATATTCAGGAAGCTTGGCGAGGAGGGAGAGGACGGGGTGATATACTACGGCTACAAGGCCAGAAAAGTGAACTCTAAACCCGCCTCGCAAACGTGAGATAGCCGGTGTGGGCTATCATCCTCGATCCAGGTCTCGTACCCTTTTCCGTGACCAGTATGTCCCTCACCAGGCACTCTATCGTCCTCAGTTCCGTGAACCTGAAGTCGGCGGCAGCCCTGTAGAAGCGCTGAAGGTGCTCAACGCAGGGGGCGAAAACCGCCAGATATCCTCCAGGCTTCAGCGATCTTTCCGCGTGCGGAAGGACCAGCTCAGGGCTGGGCAGGTCTATTGTCACGAGGTCCAGGTCCTTCTCATCTATGCCCGAGTAAATGTCCTTCAGCTTCACTGTGACCACCCCGTCCAGCCCGGCCATCTTCACGTTCTCCTCAGCCACCCTGGCAAAGTCCTCCCTTATCTCGTAGCTCACCACCCTTCCGTCCGGCCTCACCAGATTTCCGATGAAGATCGCAAGAGCACCAGAGCCAGCCCCCGCGTCCACCACCATGCTCCCGGGACCGACCCCGGTGTTGGCCACTATCTGGGCCGCGTCCTTGGGCAGCATTATCTGCGGAACGCGCCTGAGCTTCTGGAGATAGTCTGTGGCCGAGGGCGGGAGCACCACGAATTCCCTGCCGAGGTGCGACCTTATCCTGGCCCCCGGCTCCGCGCCTATAGCCGCTTCCAGATCCACAACCCCCTGGCTTGTCTGAAGCTTTCTCCGCTCCGCCCTCGTGAGGTATTTTTTTCCCCGCACGTCGATCAGTACTATTCTGTCACCCTCGCGTATCATGGAGGCCCTGATGAAGCTATTTATCGCCCTGATTAAAATAGGAGGGGTGATGGGAGCATGAGATACCCGACAGATCTGAGTCCGAGGCGCATGGTCCTGATCGCGGTCGCAATCTGTCTTCTACTCGGGCTCTCAGCGGTCCTCATCGGGGTTCCGAGGAGCATAGAGTTCACCGGAGGGACGATGATCAGGATACGGAGCGGGAACGATCTGGATGCATCTGCGGTCGAGTCCGCGCTCGAGGGGATCCTTAGGAAGGACGTCTCGGTGGACCTGGTCAGGGGAGGACTGGATGCCAGGGTGCAGGCACAGCTTACGGAGGACCAGAAGTCTGAGATAAGGGGTGCGCTTTCCGCTTTCGGTGTGGATGAGGGTGAGGTCAGCATAGATTCCCTCGGGCAGAACATCATCGCGGTCTACGCGGGGCAGGCGGTGTTCGCGGTCGTCGGGGCATTCATCGCCATGGCCGTTATAATAATGATAGCCTTCAGGCGCAGGATTCCGGTCGCCGCAATGCTTCTGGCGGTGGGTCTCGACATGCTCTGCGTGTTTGGTCTGATGAGCATATTCAGAGTCGACCTGAGCCTCGCTTCCATGGCCGGTATTCTGATGCTCATCGGATACTCGGTCGACACGAACATACTGCTCACAACGAGCCTTCTCAGGAGGACTGAGGGGGAACCGCTGGACAGGCTGCGCTCGGCAGTGAGAACAGGTTTAATGATGAGCGGCACGACCCTCATTCCGCTGGTCGCGCTCAATCTGCTGACGACCGCGCCGCAGCTTTACCAGCTGACCATGGTCCTGATATTCGGAATACTGGCAGACATGATGAACACCTGGCTGTTGAATTCCGGGCTGCTGCTCTGGCATATCGGAAGGAAGAAGGAGGTGAGGTATCATGTCGCTCTTTAGAAAGCGCAGCGTCCTCCTGCTCATGCTGCTGGTTCTGGTTTCGGCGCTTGCCGTCACGAGTCCGTGGAAGCCGGTCGACCAGAACGCAATGAACGCGATCGGTTGGCCTGCCGAGTACACGAGGGGGCTCAGGTTCGGCGTGGACATAATCGGCGGATCAAGGATAACGCTCGAGCTGAAGGTTTCCAGAGTCACATTCCAGATCAACGCGGATAACACGGTGAGAGCATGGAGGGAGGAAATAGTGCCGGCTATAGAGGACAACCTTTACGTGAGCGTGAGCACCATCTCGTTCGATGAGGCCTCAGGAACAGCGGTCGCGGAGATAGGCAGCAGCGTCACAGCGGAGCTCCTTCACGACATCACCGGGGATCTGGCGACCGTGGTCAGCATCGAGAGGGTGGCCAGCGACGAAACGGTAAATGATGTGGTGTCGGTCCTGACCGCGAGGGTTGACCCTTACGGGACGCTGGGCACTAGCTTTACCCCTCTTGGATCAAACCTCGTGCTTTTCGAGGTGGCCGGTCTTCCGGTGGAACAGGCGAAGGCGCTTCTTGGAAAGCCCGGAAAGCTCGAGGTCTTCATGGACGAGAACCTGCTGCTGCGCGGTGGGGACATAGTGAGCGTGGGTGCACCGTACGCGAGCACGCAGAAGCAGAACGCTGTGGAGCTTCCCTTCAGGCTGGGCGACGAGGGTGCGTCCAGGTTCAGCGCGGCCGCTGCCGGAAAGGCAGACTATCCCACCGCGATATACGTGGACAGGCCGTTCGACTCGGTGATACTGTTCGATCAATCCCTGCTCTCCATGCTGCACGAGACCGAGTACGACCCTGAGAAGATGATTTTCAGGGGCACCTCAGGTTCGTTTGCGTACCCGATTATGGTGACAGCCGTAGGTTCGCCGACAGATTCTCTTTCAGAGACGGCTGCGGAGTTTCTGAACTCCCAGGTCGGGCTGAAGACGAGGATCATACTGCTCGGGAACTTTTCCGCAGAGGTGAGGGAGAGCCTGGAAAACCGATACACGCTCGAGAATTCTCAGAGGAAGCCGGGAGAGAGCGTAGACAGCTGGATCGAGAGGGTTTGCAACCTGAAAAGCGTCGTGGTGATAAGTCCTGAGCTGGCGTCGGACCTGCAGGAGGGAAAGACTGTCAGAGACCTCACCATCACTATTACGAGGGCGAGCGTTGGAGAGGCGATGGAGGAGGCCAGAAACCTCAAGATCGTCCTCTCAGAGCGTCTTCCGGTCGAGGTCGATTATGTCAGCGAGACATCGATAGAGCCCAGGCTAGGGTCCCAGTTCCTGAAGGAGGCGCTCTACGCGGGCATATTCGCGTTGGCCGGAGTTTTCATCCTCATTTACGTGTGGTACCGGAGGCTGCTGCTGTCGGCAGCCGTGATGCTGACCATGATCTCAGAGCTTGTCATAACTCTTGGCATGGCATCGCTGCTGAACTGGTCGGTAGGCCTTTCCGAGCTCGGTGCCCTGATAATAGTTATCGGTACCGGTGTTGACCATCAGATTATCATATCAAACGAGCTGCTCAGAGGAGGCGCCCCGGAGGCCGGCACACCGAACCTGAAATGGCGGGTATCCCGCGCTTTCTCGGTGATATTCGCCGCGGCCGCCACAACGGCTGCTGCCATGGCGATGCTGGCGGTTCTGGGGTTCGGGGCGATGAGGGGCTTTGCGCTCATAACTATAACGGGTACTCTCATAGCGGTGCTCATCACCAGGCCCGCGTTCGCGAACATCGCGAGCGCGGCGATTCTCTGGCAGGGTAAGAGGGCAGTTAGACGGAAAGAAGAGCGACAAGGGTCAGGGAGGCCCCAAGAGCGCCGAGCATCGCAGTGAATCCCCAGAGCAGTCCTGAGAATCCGAGCTTTTTAACCGCCCCGCGCAGCATGAGGCAGAGCGCTGCGGAGCACATGAAATTGAACCACACCACGGTCAGCGCCACGGTGATGGTGTCGGTGCCCGCGACCAGAAGTATGAAGGCTAGAAACCCGGAGACAGCAGATGCGAAAGCGAACGGCTGGAAGAGCGAGAGGAAAACGTGGAGTTTTTGTGATTCCATTTTCATCCCCCTGAGAACGCGTACTGCGTGGCGGTCGGTAGTCTGTTCCTCAGAACCGAGACCTCGTGCCCGTATATCACCATATCGCCTTCGCATGCTTTTTTTCCCAGCAGGGATGCGACCGCCTTCACCTCCGCCTTCCCCCTGATCACCGCGGCACCGCTTCCCATCTTTCTATCAAGCCAGATTATAATGGGAAGCATGAGCTCACCCCATGTCTCCTCTGGCACTATCTCTGACAGAAGCCTTACCTCTTCTTTTCTGATTGAGTGAAGGGATCCGCTTTTTGTTTCAACTTCCGGTCTTTCCGACTTCAGCGCTTTGATCAGCGAGATCCTCTCCTTCGGCAGGTGTGAGTTGATTCTTCTGATCTCCGCCTCGATCAGGCTCTCCGCTCCCATCCCCTCTCCTCCATGATCTTCTTTATCCTCTTCAGGCGCGCGAAGTTCTCCCGTTCTATCTCGTCCAGCCGCATCACAATGAACTTTATCGCCTCTCTCAGCCGTGGGATCAGGATGTACTCCAGCGCGTTCACCCTTCTTTTGGTCCTCTCCAGCTCATCCGCGATCCCCATGGCATCCGCCTCCGCCTCAGCCAGAGGAACAAGCATCTCGACCGCCGCCTCGAACTCTCTGGCAGCCGTATCTAGGTGGGCCGAGGTTGAGTGCAGGCAGTATCCTCTTCCTGACGCTGTGCGAATTGCCGAGATTTTCTCAAGCGATGGCAGCACTATGCCCATCAGATTTCTGGTCGATGCATCGATCTCTATCTCTCCCGTGCCCTCCCTAGCCGCCTGAAGGGTCTCCTTAGTTCCGACCGCGGCGAGGCAGAGCGAGAGCGCCCGGTGTGCCTTTTCGAGCTGTTTGAAAGCTGTACCCCTCAGCTCCTGGATCCTCCTGAGCACGGAAAAGAGTTCCATGATGAGGGCATCCATCTTCTCCTCTAGCAGATCGTGGCCCGTCTTCGCCAGGGATTCCCTCTTTCTGAGCTTCATCAGTTCTGTCCTCGTCGGAGAGAGTTCAGTTGCGGTCGCCATCTCATGACCTCCCAACCGAGATTTCAGCGCCGACCGTTCTCTTCAGACGTTCCCCGAGTTCGTCCGTTCTCGGAACGTATCCCCTGCTGTCCGGGATCCTCATCACCACCGGAAACGGGCCCTTTGACCTCAGAAGTTGCGACATTTCCGCCCCAAGATCCTCCGCTGCCCGGTGCGTGATCATTATGAGCCCGACATCCCCCCTTTTCATGAAGTCCCCGAGCGCCGCGAGCGTGGAGTCCCTGTCGGTGTGCACGTGGGCGATCTTAACGCCAGCCAGCGCCATCCCGATCACCGTCGATCTGTCGCCGATCACCGCGACCTTAAACTTCAACCTTTACGCCCTCCAGGAAATTTTTCACGGACGCAGGATCAAAGCCGTCGAACTTCAGCCGGTAGATTGCGCGGAGCATTTTGATCTCGTTCTCCTTCTGGACGATGTACGAGATCGCCGGGGCCACTGTGAAGAACCTTGTCATGCCGAGCCACCTGAACTTATGCACGATCCACCTGTCAAGCGCAGCTTCAGCAGCCGTGGCGCCTCCGGCGGCAATTTCACCGGAAGATTCGAGCAGGACCCTCCCCACTTCCGTTATGTGAATCATATTTATTGCCGAGGAAAGGTCGTCGGACATCACCATCGCGCGGAGCATCTCTTCGTTTAGCTCGAAAGACGGCCTTATGAGGTGCCTCTCTATGTCCTCGGGAGCCGCGCGCTCCTGCTTTAGCCTGAGTATCGTCTTCACGTTGATACAGTCGATCTCTTGCCCGATCATCATCTTCAGCACCTTCCTCTGGTCCCGCCTCCCGACCACGTCGTGCCAGAGCGAGGACCAGTACTGCCTGTCGAGCGCCAGCAGCAGCGCCCTGAGCCCTCTCTTTTCATATTCCTCCATGGCCCCGGAGATCGCTTTGTGGTACCGGCTGCCTTTCAGGTATTCCATGAGCTCCTCCATGTTCTTTGCGGATGCCAGGATCTCCAGCCTGTCAGCGGGAGTGGTTGGTGACGGGATGAGTTCTTCCTTTCTTCTCTCGACTGGAAAGCCTGACAGAATCATCGATATTATCGCCTTCAGGTTCCAGACATCGATCCTCGACAGAACCATCCTCACGGTTTCCATGCGGCCCTCGGGCAACATTCTGAGCAGCTCTCTGTACTTCTCGTTTGCATTCTCGCGCAGGGCCATCTCCAGGTGAATGGGGTCGTTGAGTCCGCTCTTTCTCAGCTCCGCGACCTGCTTTCCGTAATCGGTTTCCTCCAGCGCGGAAAGCACAGCGTCAGGCGACTGGGCCTCAGCCAGCTCCATAAGCCTGGATTCCGGAATTAGCCTTCCCTCCCAGGCGCTGAGCGTGGCGTTGCAGAACACGTACGGCATGGAGCGCCTTGTCAGCAGGAGAAAGACGACGAACAGCGCCCCGGTAAGCGCCAGTATGAGAACTGGAACCTCAATCATCTAAATCCTTGAAAAGAGTTTCTGCCACCTTTATCCTCAGGTTGCCAATCTCCCGCTCGAGCTTCCCCTCAAAGGTCTCGTCCACCTCAACCCTGAGCGCGGGAGCGATCACCCTGAAACCCCCTGTGACATTCATCTGCTCTCCGACGCTGATCGACGCGCCTGTCTCCCTCTCCACGTTCTTCCTCTCTCTCTCGATGATCTCAAGGTCCCGCCTGTTGGCCCTTACCACGACTTCCTTTGCGCCAAGGTTCGAAATTGCTCTCTTCAGATTCCTGATCAGCCCGTCCTCATACTTCCTGGTCTTCACGTGCTCGATCAGTTTCCCCCTTGCCCTGCTGAACGCGGCCTCTATCAGTTCCTCTTTTCTTCTGAGAAGGTTTCTCCTCGCCCTCAGCCTGCCCTCTGAGATCATGGCCTCCAGCTCAGCCCGTCCCTTTCCCTCCGCTTCCTTCAGCCTTGCCTCCTCAATTTCCCTCGCGCTTATCATGACGTTCTCGTGCTCGGCCTCGGCCTCCTTCCTGGCTTCATCCAGAATTCGCTCCGCTTCCTCTCTTGCCTCCCTTATTATCTCCTCGGCTATCCGCTGTGATCCTCTTATGGCTTGCAGAGGACCGCCTCCTAGATCGCGCCTATGCTGGTGAGCAAGAGTATCGTGGCGAGCAGGCCGAGAATCGCGTATAGCTCGACCATGACTATATACAGCATTCCCTGGGAGAAGACCTCGGGCCGCTTCGCGATCGCCCCCACTCCGGCGGTGGCGACCATGCCCTGGGCGTATGAGGTTATGCCCTGCAGTATGGCCGGTATCGCTGCGGCGAGGACGCCGAGTCCGAGCCATGGTTTGTCGGAAAGGCTGGCTGCGACCGTGGGATACGCGACGAACATTATCAGGAACCCGGCCACAAATCCGTATATCCCTTGGGTTCCCGGCATCACCTGGTAGACGAAGAGCTTTGAGAATTTTTTCGGGTCCTCGGCTGAAACCGCGGCTGCCGCGACTCCTGTCATTCCAACACCGAGCGCCGCGAATATTCCGGGCACCGCCACCGCAAGACCGGCGGCGACAACGATCCAGACCTCTTCACCAGGCAAGCGATTTACCCCCTGCTACCCTCGTGAAAATCCTCTTCGCCTTAAACGGTTTAAATTCTTCCCCTCCGCCCTCATAAAACTTGCTGAAGAACTCCGCGAAGTGCAGCCTCAGCGTGTGCACGAACGCACCGAGTGAGTTCAGGAATATGTTGAACGAGTGAGCGATGAAGAACATCAGCCCGAATACGACCGCCAGCACGCAAAGGTAGATCGCGGTCAGAGGGTTTATCTCGGACGGAGCGACCCCGCCCCACATGAATCCGAGTATAAAGTTTATGGAGAACGCTATGACTCCGCTCGCTATGCACAGGGCCAGGAGCCTGCAGTACGATGTGACATCGGCTATCAGTCCGGTTATCCCGTATATCGAGTTGATGGCCCCCCCTATCTTCCCTCTGGCTCCGGTCCCGCCTATGAGCGCGCCCGCCACACCGAGCGCGAGTCCCGAGTAAAGCATCAGCCTGAATACGTTTACGGTGAGGGGGGCTGGTGAGACAGGGTTGAACGCCTCGAAGAGCCCGACCTTGGGAAAAGCGAAGTTTATGCCGAATTCCTGGAGCCCTATTCCGAGCACGCAGAACCCGAGCCCGAAGAATCCCACGAGCAGGAGGACCTTTGAAATTCTGTCAAAGACAATGTTCCTCCAGTTTCTGGCGAAGGCGTCCCTTAGCGCACCGGTGAGCCCTATGCCGAGCAGCAGGTGCGCAATACCTATGAATATGCTGAGCTTCAGCAGCGGTATCGGTCTCTCGATCGGGTTCACCCAGAGGCCCGGGATCAGCCCGAAGCACCCCCCGAAAAGGATTCCTGCCACAACGGTGCACGCCCCCGAGATAATCATGATCCTCCTCAGATCGGCCGGAAACGCTCTGGCGATCC
The DNA here is from genome assembly GCA_038851565.1 of Hadarchaeales archaeon (SeqCode). GTDB lineage: Archaea > Hadarchaeota > Hadarchaeia > Hadarchaeales > Hadarchaeaceae > JAWCKV01. Next base: position 11,889 of record JAWCKV010000010.1, read on the forward strand.
ACACACCAGATGCCATGAATATCCCCAGCAGGAGACCGTATCCCGCGTCCGAAAGAGCGATGGCGAAGAATATCGGAAACGTGAAGCTCAGCACGGGAGTGGGGTCGACCTCACTGTACTTTGGAGGGCCGTACATCTTGGTGATGTATTCAAAGTTCCTGATCGGTCCGCGGTTATCGAGTCTGGACGGAACCGCCTCCAGCTCTTCCTCCGATGGATCGTAAGACACCAGAACGTATCTTCCGCCGCTTGCCTCCGCCGCAATGCGCTCCACCGTGTCGAGGTTCTTTTCAGGGACCCATCCCTCCATCACCACAGTGTGCTCCGTGCCTGCGAAGAGCCTGTGCGCTTCCAGTCTCTCCCTCTGAATCTCCAGCAGCTCCCTAACGGCGGATATTCTGCGACCGTACGATTTAGCGAGCCTGCCGATCTTTCTGTCGATCTCCTTCCTCAGCAGTTCAGTTTCGCGCAGCGTTTTCTCGATCTCGCGCGCCAGTTCTGCCGGGGGCGCTTCTCCTTCAGGGATGTCAAGCAGTTCCACCTCGTGCCTGTAGAGCAGCGGAGATATCTTTTCCCTGTCACTGGCTAGGCAGACGATCAGAACAAGTCTTCTCCTGCCGTGCCCGAAGTCCTGAAATATCACGCGTTCTGAGAGGGCCGAGTCCAGATCCCGCCGGAGTTCCTCCAGGCTTTCCTCCGCAACGTTCCCAACAGCGACCCAGACTCTTTTCGTGGGACGGAGATATTTCAGCTCCACCCCCACCTCCGTGATTTTACGGGCAGCATCGAGCCTTGCGTTCAGCTCGGCCTTCTTCCTTTCAAGAGCCCCGATCTTCTCCTTGAGCGCGGATATCTCAGGGCCGACCTTGCCTTCCAGTTTTCTGGCGATCTCCAGGCTTCCGGAGAGCCCCCTGTCAGTGACCGGCAGCGGTTTGCTCCCATCGCCCCCGACGACCGCCTCCATCTCCCTGAACCTGGAGAGCAGAGATGATATCTCATCAAATTTCTCGCTGATGGTCATCCTGTCGAGCCCGGGCTCCGATATCTCCTTCAGCTGGACCACACCTGCATCGTGAAGCGCCCCGATCACGCCTCCGCTGTCGCTTTTCAGAAAAACTAGCCTCACCTTTCGCATCCTTGCGGTCCTGAACGTTTCATCACCCCGTTACCGCATCGAGTATGATCCCGACCGCCGCCTCCATGTTTTTTGCGGCGGCTTTCTCGACCTCTTTCATTCTCCGCTCCGCGTCCTCCTCAATTTTCCTCACCTCGTCCGCGCCGCGCTTTCTGTAACTTTCCATGATGTCAGATGCTTTTCTCTCAGCCTTTTTTTCAGCGTCCTTTCTCGCATGCTCGGCCTCACGCCTCGCTGACTCGATCATCATCTGCGCCTTTCTTCTCGCGGATTGCAGAATCAGCCTCGCCCGCTCCTCAGCCTCAAAAACAGCACCAAGGGCTTCCCTGACCATCTCCCTCCCTAACCCCCATCTCCCGGAAGATAAAAAAGTATATTCGCCGACTGCTTAACAGTTAAAGAGCTGAAGGAGGCGGCTGCTTGGGAAGAATAGTGAGGGTAACCGGACCTGTTGTGATCGCGGAAGGGATGAAAGGCTCAACGATGTACGAGCTGGTGAGGGTTGGTGAGGAGGGGCTGATGGGGGAGATCATAGGGCTTCAGGAGGACAGGGCGACGATTCAGGTGTACGAGGAGACCACCGGGATAAAGCCGGGAGAGAAGGTCGCGGGGACGGGCAGGCCCCTATCGGTCGAACTCGGTCCCGGGCTGATAGGCTCCATATACGACGGGACGCAGAGACCGCTCACCGCAATAATGGAGCAGACCGGTGAGTTCATAAGGAGAGGTGTGTCCGCTCCCGCGCTTCCGAGGGACAGGAAGTGGGATTTCGTACCGGTGGTCAGGAAGGGAGCGGAGGTGAAATCGGGCGATGTTCTCGGAACAGTCAGGGAGAACAGGATAATCGATCACAGAATAATGGTCCCTCCGGGCGAGGAGGGCAGAATTGTCGAGATAAACGATGGAAAGCTTGGAGTTGAGGAGACCGCCGCGGTCATCGAGGGAGGCAGCGGAAAGAGAGAGATAGGGATGATGCAGGTGTGGCCGGTGAGAAAGCCGAGGCCTTACCAAGAGAAGCTGAGCACCGACGAGCCGCTGCTGACCGGGCAGAGGGTCGCAGATATTTTCTTCCCGATAGTGAAGGGGGGGACGGCTGCGATACCCGGAGGATTCGGCAGCGGAAAAACCGTGTTTCTGCAGACTCTCGCGAAGTGGGCAGACTCGGACGTTGTTGTCTACGTCGGGTGCGGTGAGAGGGGCAATGAGATGTGCGATGTGCTCACGCAGTTTCCGAGACTCAAGGATCCGAGGAGCGGTCATCCGTTGATGGACAGGACGACCCTGATAGCCAACACCTCGAACATGCCGGTGGCTGCGAGGGAGGCCAGCATATACACGGGCGTGACTATCGCGGAGTACTTCAGGGATATGGGCTACCACGTTGCGCTGATGGCTGACTCGACCTCGAGGTGGGCGGAGGCGATGAGGGAGATCTCCGGAAGGCTGGAGGAGATGCCCGGAGAGGAGGGATTCCCCGCGTATCTCGCCTCAAGACTTGCGGAGTTCTACGAGAGGGCCGGGATGGTCAAGGCGCTCGGGTCGGACGGGAGGACCGGATCCCTCACAGTCATGGGCGCGGTGTCTCCTCCGGGAGGTGATTTTTCCGAGCCGGTAACGCAGAACACGCTGAGGATAGTGAAGGTGTTCTGGGCGCTGGATTCTTCACTCGCTGACAGGCGCCACTTCCCCGCGATCCATTGGCTCACGAGCTACTCTCTTTACGTGGAGTCTCTGGCCGGCTGGTGGATGAAGAAAATGAAAGAGGACTGGAAGGCAATGCGCGAGGAATCCATGGCGATGCTGCAGAAGGAGGCCGAGCTCGAGGAAATAGTGAGACTGGTCGGACCTGACGCTCTGCCTGAGCCTGACAGGGCGGTGCTGGAATCCGCGAGGATGATGCGCGAGGACTTTCTCCAGCAGTTCGCCCTGCACGAGGTCGACAGCTACTGTCCGGTTCAGAAGCAGATCGGGATGCTCAGGATCGTGCTCACGTTTTACAGGAGATCGGTGGACGCCGCGAGGAGGGGGGTTCCGGTGGAGAAAATACAGAGGATGAAGGTCAAGGAGGAGATAGCAGGCATGAAGAGGCTGAGGCCGGAAGAATTCTCGAAGAGGTGTCCCGCCATCGAGAGGATGATGAACGAGGAGTTTGACTCGCTGCTGGGTGAGAGGAAATGAGGGCCGTGGAATACCTGACAATCGGAAGGGTTTCTGGGCCGCTTATATTCGTGGAGGGGGTGAGCGGCGTTTCATACGGCGAGATGGTGGAGATATTCACTCCGGACGGCGACGTAAAGCACGGACAGGTCCTTGACTCATACACAGACAGGGCCGTGGTTCAGGTCTACGAGGGCACGAGGGGCATAGACACGAAAAGCACGCGTGTCAGGTTCAGGGGCGAAACCGCAAAGTTCGGAGTTGGCGCGGAGCTGCTTGGCAGGATATTCAACGGGAGGGGTGACCCGATAGATGGCGGTCCCAGGCCGATTCCGGAGGACAACTGGGATGTCCACGGTTCTCCGATAAATCCTTACGCCAGGGAGTATCCGCGTGAGTTCATACAGACCGGAATCTCCGCGATAGACGGCATGAACACGCTGGTGAGGGGACAGAAGCTCCCCATTTTCTCGGGCTCCGGGCTCCCGCACAACATGCTGGCGGCGCAGATCGCCAGACAGGCAAGGGTTCTCGGGGAGGAGGAGAAGTTCTCGGTAGTGTTCGCCGGACTTGGCATAACCCATGAGGAGGCGGCCTTCTTCAGGAAGGAATTCGAGAGGACCGGGGCGCTCGAGAGATCGGTGCTCTTCCTCAACCTCGCGAACGATCCGGCGATAGAGAGGATTCTCACTCCCAGGCTGGCGCTCACGGCGGCGGAGTACCTCGCATTTGTCCAGGAAATGCACGTGCTGGTCATACTGGTCGACATGACGAACTACGCGGAGGCGCTCAGGGAGATCTCGGCCGCAAGGAGCGAGGTTCCGGGCAGGCGGGGATATCCGGGATACATGTACACGGACCTCGCGACGATATACGAGCGCGCCGGGAGAATCAGGGGCAAGAAGGGATCGATAACACAGATGCCTGTTCTCACGATGCCTGGCGACGATATCACGCACCCGATCCCGGACCTCTCAGGATACATCACGGAAGGTCAGCTTGTTTTCGACAGGGAACTCCACAGAAAGGGGGTTTACCCGCCGATCAACGTGCTGCCTTCCCTCTCCAGGTTGATGAAGGACGGGATAGGCGCGGGCAGGACCAGGGAGGACCACTCTGACGTCTCGAACCAGCTCTACGCCGCGTATGCCGAGGGAAGGGACCTCAGGGCGCTGGTGGCGGTGGTGGGAGAGGAGGCGCTCACCGATCGAGACAGGCGCTACCTCGACTTCGCGGACAGGTTCGAGAGGGAGTTCGTGAAACAGGGCCCGGATGAGAACCGCTCGATAGAGATAACGCTGAACCTCGGCTGGGAGCTCCTGGCGACGCTTCCAGAGTCTGAGCTGAAGCGCGTTGATCCGAAGTTCATCGAAAGGTACCTGAAGCAGGCATACCACAAGCAGAACTCGGAGAGATGAAAGCCGCGCTCGGAACTCAACATCCTCATCACGGTTCAGTGAAGCCAGGCTCCTCATCGCGCGGTTTTAATTCATCGCGGAACTTTAAGAATCTGACCGGGTCAACGTTAATATGCGTCCCGACCAATTGAATGCTGAAATGAGGTGGCCTTCATGCCCAAGTTCGTTGTCACCCCGTGGGAGGTGAAGGGGAGGGTGGACTATGACAGGCTGATCAAGCAGTTCGGTACCAGAAAGATAGACAGCGCGCTTCTGAAGAGGGTTGAGAAATACACAGGGGGGCTGCACATGTTCCTGAGAAGGGGAATATTCTTCTCCCACAGGGACTTTGACTGGATACTGGACATGTACGATAAGGGAGAAAGGTTCTATCTCTACACGGGAAGGGGACCATCCGGGCACACGCACATAGGCCATCTCGTACCGTGGATTTTCACCAGGCACCTGCAGAAATCCTTCGACGCGGAGCTATACTTCCAGATGACCGACGATGAAAAGTTTCTGTTCAGGAGGGAGGTCTCAATCGAGGATGCTACTTCTTTCACCTACGAGAACGCGCTGGACGTTATAGCGTGCGGCTTCGAGAGGGGAAAAACGTTCATATTCTCAGACCTTGAGTACGCGAAGACCCTCTACAGGATGGCGGTGCAGGTCGCAAAGCACATCACGCTCTCCACGGCGAAGGCGGTCTTCGGCTTCACGAACGAGAACAACATAGGCACAATCTTCTTTCCGGCGGTTCAGGCGGCGCCCTGCTTCTTCCCGTCAGTGCTCAAGGGAAGAAACATGCCGTGCCTGATCCCGGCGGCCATAGATCAGGACCCTTACTGGAGGCCGAGCAGGGACGTGGCTCCGAAGCTGGGGTTCCACAAGCCTGCCCAGATCCACTGCAAGTTCATACCGGGGCTCGGGAAGGGTGGAAAGATGAGCGCCAGCGAGCCGGAAACATGCGTGTTCACGACGGATGTGCCCGAGGCCGCTGCCAGAAAGGTGATGAACGCGTTCACTGGAGGAAGGGGAACCGTGAAGGAGCAGAGGGAGAAGGGAGGGGAGCCAGATGTGTGCTCCGTCTACGGATACTTCTACTTCCTTTTCGAGGAGGACGATGGCAAGCTCGAGGAGATTGAGAGAAAGTGCAGGAGCGGAGAGCTGATATGCGGCGAGTGCAAGGCTATTCTCGCGGAGAGGGTGAAGCGCTTCCTCGTTGAACATCAGAAGAGAAGGGAGAAGGCGAAGGATGTTGTTCAAGACTACATGCTCAAGGACTAGGGCCTCTCGCGCGTGAGGGTGTAGTACGTCACGTCGCCCTCGTCGTCAACGATTCCCCACATGATCTTTTTTCTAACGCTGTGCGCCAGCCTTACCGCGCGGGCGATCTCCGTCGGGGTCAGAAGTATGCCTTCCGGGACCGCGTGCACCAGGAACTTTGAGTGCGCGTCGCCCGGCTTCTCGCCCCTCTCGTACACCCTGAAGTGCGCCCCGAACTTCAGCCCGGTCTTCACCACGTATCCGCGCGATTTCAGGTCGGAGTAAACTATGTACTTAAGCATGATGTCTCTGTCCACATCGGCGAACATCTCCGAAAGCTCCTTGAAGCTGAGTTCTCTGCCGTTCTCATCTGCCACCTTCAGCTTCCCCCTGTCGATCAGGTAGAGAGTCTCGACCGGGGCGAGCTGCAGCTTCCCGCCACTGAGCGGCTTGCCGTAGCAACCGCTCTGGTAGAGCTGGTTTGCCTGGGATTCGTCCCAAACCACTACTTTGCCCTTGTAGAGCTGGGCCCTTGCTGCAGGGATTTCAGCTTCCATGCCGTCCCAGAGAGGGTATTGCGCATGTGGTTAAGAAGCTAGCGAATGGGCCCCGTGAGGCCGGATGCTCCCGGTGCAGTAGATCCCGGAGCTAGGTCCACGCGAATTCCGGGAATCTGGGTGCGTAGAGAACGAAGTGCACGAAAAGGAATGCAACAAACAGGCACGCGAGCAGAAACATCCTCCGTTTTACAGACATGGTGCCTCTGAGTATTAAAATCCCAGCTCCAAAAACGTACAGTGCGTTACCAATTACATGAAGCGGGATAAGTCCTCCGCGGCCGAGCTTTACCAGGTAATCAGCGTCAGCAAGGTACGGAATGAGAAAATACGGGAGCAGAATGACCGAAGAAGATGCTGTTCTCAAAATCCACCTATGTCTGTGCTTTCCAGTGATACACCAGAGCCTCAGCCAGATCCAGACTCCCAGCAGGGTAAAAGACCCGTTGATGAGGTGCCCCCATATCGTGAATCCCGGTGGAACGCCAGCACCATATGGCTGGAAATTGGCACCTAAAATCAGCGACGTTAATCTGTCCAGAATCATGAAGAAAAAGTACATCGTCAGCACTGCCAGTCCCGCACGTAGCTTCGGATCCTCAACCACTTTTTGCATCTGGCGTTCAACTTGAAATGCACTTCATGACACAAAAACCTGTCGCACGGCAAATATATATGCGAATTTTTGACCAGTTAAGGTTGGAGATCGTGAGCGGACCATGACATCCGGCCCAAAGGCGGCTAAATCTGATGTTGTCTCCGACTACATGACGGGTCTGGAGCTCATGAAGAGGGCGCGCCCCAAGGATGCCATTCCCTACCTTGAGAAAGTTCTGAAAGCAAACCCCGGCCACACGGGGGCCAGGGTTCTTCTCGATGATGCAAAGGAATCCCTGAAGTGGACGCAGAGATACTTCTGCACCCACTGCGGGAGGATGTTTCCCATTGCGGGCGAGCCAAAAGGAAAGGTTAGCGAAGACCTTCAAAAATTCTGCCCATGGTGCCACCACAGGACTTCGCTGAGCACGCAGGCGGGGAGGGGAATAAAAGTGGGTACTGGGAGTCTCATCAAAGGGATTGTTTCCGTGCCCCTGGGCTTCCTCACCATCATCTTGTATTTGATGAGGGATTCCGGCTACGCCATCTTTGGTCTGAGTTACTCTGTGCCCACGATCCTGGGTTTATCGTATCTTGCGTTTTTCATCGGATGGGCACCCGTGTTGGGCACATACAGGAGGGGCGCGCGGGAGTGGGCAAAGAGGGCATTTTACGCGTTTATCTGCGCTGTTGTCTGGACAGCTATCTTGCCGTATATATGTGAAATTTTGACAGCTATCGGCGGGGGCACGCAATGAAAAAATGTAAAAAGTGCGGCCGGGAAAATCCGGATGATCTGTTCTACTGCGCCAGGTGTGGATCGCCCCTGCCGGAAGTCGAGGCCGATGTGAAGAGAAGGACTTCTTCCAAACGTGTCGCGAGGTTTATGGAAATAGTACTGGCAGCGGTTTCCATCTTTATACTTCTGACCATGTTTTTTTACTCCGGGGGCACCGCTGGACTCTATGTGGTCATAGGTGTGGTGGTCGTGCTGTTGCTTCTAGCGCTCGTGGCGGGCGCCTGGTATCTATCCCACGATTGAGTTATGGTGGAGGACATGGAAAATGCGTTCGGAGATTAAAATCAAAACACGCCGGCGGGATGCGCTTGAGAAAGCTGAGGAGTACATGAGGGCCGCGGGATACAGAACAAGGATTGAGGGAAACTCGCTCAAGGCGGTTGACGGGAGGGACTACAACGCGGGAGTGTGTTTCGCGCTGCTGGCGCTGATCCCCGTGCTGGTAGCCATCGTTGTCTTTCTCAACGTGCTCTCAAACCCCATGGCCGTGATGAACATCGACGGCATGGCTCTCCCCCTGCTGGTGATTCTATGCGTCTCCTGGGGGCTCTTCCCGGTCTACTGGTTCACCAGAGAAAAAAACACGGTATCCGTGACGGTGATGCATGAAAATGCCGTGATCAATTTCAGAGGAAAGAAAGGGGCATCCGCCGGAGCTGCGCTGAAGGAAATGCTGGAGTAAGAAGTAAAACAACCTGTTCTGCATTTTAATTTTCGATCTTCCAAGAACTCAAAGTAACCCGAGCACCAGGACGTAAGTTAGGAACAGGACTATCGCAAACACAGGTAAAAGGTTCTGCATCCTCGTCTCAAACTCCTCCGCCTTCCCAACCTTTCCCGCCTCAACCAGTCTCATCGCCTGAACCGACACCATGAGGTTGTACAGGAAGAGGGTGTACACGACCAGCATTATCCTGTCGAAGAGCGTCAGGTAGCCGAGGGACGGCAGGCCGCTCATCGCCGCGAGGTGGTAGGCGACGGCGGACATCAGGGTCGTGACGCATATTCCCACTCGCTGCCCGAAGTTCTTCACCGATATTGCAAAGGACAGGAGTGAGATCAGCGTAATTATTATGATTGGGAAGAACACCTTGAACAGAGCGGAGACCTTTGAGCGGTAAACCGTGACGCCGAATACGAACTTTGAATAGTTTTCGTCGGGATAGACGTGATCATCCACCCTCAGTACAAAGTCCTTAACATCCCATCCTGGAACGCTCAGGTCCGGGTTCACACCGCTTTCCTCAAGGTCTGGCTCGAAAACAAGCTCACCAGCGCCGAGCCGTTTATCCTCCAGCTCCACGGCAAGGATGTGCTCGTCGAAGGGAAAATCCCTGAAGTTGAGCGATCCGACATAGACGCCTCTAACGCGGTACTCTAGGTAGTTCTCGGAACCACGCACCTCCTCAGTTATAAGGGTCATTGTCGGTGAACCTTTCAGAAACTCAATGTCCGGCCTCACGTCAGCGTATTTGAACCATATGTAGAAATCTATGGTGAAGGTCTGGGAGGGGACGTCGACCTTTTCAATGTTGTTTATCCAGACACCGACCCTTACCTTGGATGGCTCCTCCTGCGCTGACGCTGGTTCCGCCGAGAGACCAAAGCAGACTGCTAGCATCAGGACCGTTGCCAGAACGACAATTATCTTTTTCATGGTATCAAAAACCATCTGCCGTCATATTTTTTTGCTTTTTGGTGGGGTCGCCGAGATTTGAACTCGGGTCACCGGCTCCCAAAGCCGGCAGGATGGACCAGTCTACCCCACGACCCCACCGCTATCACTTCACGCTGAAAACTAATAAATCAGAAAATCATACGCCGGCATCCGGTTTAGAACCAGGGAAACCTCACTATTTTTATCAGGTGATTGTTCCTTCCTATTTCCTCAAAGCCGTGCCTTTCATACCAGGAAAGTCGGTCGGCAAAGACATCCGCCACGATGTGCATGCTGCCGAAGTCGGAGATTATCCTGCTCAGGAGCTCGGTGCCTATGCCCTTACCCCTCTGGCTGGAGCTGACGTTAATGTCCTTCAGGTAGGCGTAACCGTCCCGCCTGATGACGACAGCGCTCGCCACGATAGAGCAACCGTAGTGATCCCAGCACTCATATCGCTGGGACTCATCCGTTGCGTACGTTTCTATCTGCATGTTAATCGCAGAACTCTGATTTCAACATATAAAAGGGTTTTCAGCTGGCGTTATCCCATCATGATATGGATGCAAGCACTGGCACTGACTAATCGCAAGAAATGTTCATCAGAAGATACGGGAAACAGGTAGGGTTAGACTCTATCCTTCTCGGTTTTCATGACCTTCTTTCTGTGGCGGAGCGATACAAAGGTATAACCGAGAACCGCTATGGACAGCGCCCCGACGCTGAGTTCTACTACCATATCCCAGCCCATCCTCCTTTTTCACTTTTTTCTCACGCTATAAAAGTGTATGGGTGTTGAGTTGATTCGCCTCTCCTATTTCCTCCTCAGCACTACGAATAGAAGGGTCAACAGCAACATTGCTATGACTACCGATCCTCCAAGGGCAACGGTGTCCACCCCGGCTCCAGTCGGTGTGGGAGTTCGAACGCTGAGCCCGTCCCTTACGTCGAAGGCTCCTCCCGTTATTAGAATTTCATGTGACCCCACCACGTCAGTCAGGTTGTATGAGATTGTTCTTGTCTCTCCGGCCGCTAGCGTGACATTCCACGTCGCAACCGGGAGTCCGTCCATGAACATCTCAATGGTTCCGGATCCTTCCACCTGACCAAAGTTCAGGACATCAAATGTTATCGTGATCACGTCTCCTGGGGCCGCCGGTCTTGGAGTTATCGTGAGAGAGAATATCGTGAAGGCGGCGGCTGGGGCTGGCGGAGCGTACGATGGCGGACGGAATGTCGGGACTGCGGGTGCGGCCGTCGGTGTCGGTAGTGTGCTTCCAGAGATTGAGAAGAACGAGAATCCCGGTAAGCTGACCGAGAAGTATGAGTACGTTGCATCCTCTCCGACCTTCGCGGCCGGGTAGGAGGTCCAAGTGCCGCTGCCGCTGTCCCAGCGGTTGAGCGTCATTGTCCCCTCGTCGATGCCGTTCGCGGATATCCAGGTCTTTGAAACCTTGAAGGTGAGTACTATGTTGCTGACCATCGCGCTGTTGAAGTTTACCAGCTCCACCGCAAAGTAGCCGTACGGGTTGTTCGGGGGACCTATTGAGATCGAGCCGGGCTGCCCCACAAGGTCCTTCACAACCACCTGTGCGTTCGATATGCCTGCAGCCGCGGAGAACGTTATGTTATCCACCATGAGGTTACTGAATGAAAGGTGAACGTTATCTCCCGCGTTTACCGATGATATTGCCCGGTTCTCCCAGCCTGACACGGTATCGGAGTTCTCTATCATAATCCAGTTCGCGGTGGCGGTCTTCGGGGAGTCCATTGTGATCGGGTTTGAAGGTGACGTTATTCCCGATGCATCATCGCTCCAGCCTGTGAACAGGTGCTGGGTTCCATCCGGATCGGTGACAACCAGAGGATCAACCTCTGCCTGGGTGACTGTGCCGTCATCATACCAACCCTCTCCGCTTGTGGTGCCATATGGGGACGTGACAGTTAGATAGTGCTGTGTCTGGTAAGTCGCTGTGATAGTGGTCGGGGATGTTATGGTAGCAGGCCTGTCATCCGACTGATAAACGTACCTCGTGCTCCCCTGTGCATCGACCGCTGGGAAGACTCCGGTGGCAGGCTGGCCGTCGTCGACCCACTCATCTGCCGGTAGTGTGACCAGGGCGTTTGCAGCGTAAGTGACCAAATATTGAGTCCTGTACATCGCTGTGATCGTGGTTGGAGATGTTATGGCAGCAGGCCTGTCGTCACTCTGATAAACGTATTTCGTGCTCCCCTGTATTTCGTCCGATGGAAAGATACCAGTTGCAGATTGGCCTGAGTCAACCCACTCATCAGAGGGGAGGGTTACAGGAGCGTTTGCGTTGTACGTCACCAAATATTGAGTCTTCCAGTTCGCGGTGGCGGTCTTCGGGGAGTCCATTGTGATCGGGTCACTCTGCGAATAGTCGGTGCCGGATGCGCCACCTGTCCAACCCACAAACACGAACTGGACTCCGGCGCCTCCCGATCATCGTAAGATCCAGTGGCGCCGGACCAGGAGTCAAAACGGTATCTTGAGTTTCCCGGATCAATGTCCACGTACTGTGCCGTGGAAACATGAGCGGTGGCACCAGCATCATACCATCCCTCTCCGGTTGGTGAATCTATGCCTGATGGATTCGTCTGGACCGTGAGATGGTACTGGATCTTGTAGCTGGCGGTGACAGTTCCGGATGAGTTAGGAACCGTATAATTATGAGCTTGACCACCTCCATCGCTCCAGCTCGTCCAAACATATTGTACGCCCTCTGAAACGG
>JAWCKV010000011.1:0-24150 GCA_038851565.1 Hadarchaeales archaeon (SeqCode)
AGGTTGGACTACTTTCTCACGCTTCCGAAGGGAAAGCGCATGGAGAGCATAGATGAGCTCCTCGGGATAAACAGGCTGGACGCCGCCAGGAAGGGGATAGGGTCGATGATCGCGAGGATGAGGGACAGGGCCGCCGAGTGCGTGGAGAACGCGAGGAGGTACATGGAGGACAGGGATGTGAGGGAGATGGGCCAGGTGGAGGGGGAGATCTCCTCCCTGGAGAGAGAGCTGGAGGAGGTGAGGAGGAGGCTGGATGGCATCCAGCCGGAGCTGGACCTCCTCAGCAGGAGGATGAGTGAGCTGACAGCCCTGGAGCGGGAGATGCGTGAGGCGGAGAGGGCAGTGGGAGAGCTGCACGGCAGGATTGAATCGCTCACGCATCAGATGAGAAGCATGGAGGAGAAGCTGGGACCGGCAGGCCTGCTCGGACTTGATGAAATAGAGGAGAGGGAAAGGTCTGCAGGTGAGAGGTACAGATTGGCGGTTGGGCAGGTTGAGGAGCTGAACACCAGGCTCACGGCTGGGCTCTCAAGGTTAAGCCAGCTCGAGGCCGAGAGATCAATGCTCACCAAGTCGCTCGGAGAACTCAGATCCAAGCTCACCAAAAGAAAGGAGGAACTGGAGGAGCTGAGGCGCCTCTCACCCGACGGCATCAGGGCGGAGATGGAGCGCCTGATGTCCCTTGTGCAGAGGACAGAGGCCGAGCTGGCGGAGGGCCGCGCGAGGGCTGAGCTCATTGAGAGGTCGCTGGAGGAGCTCAGAGGGGCTGGGGCAATATGTCCGGTCTGCGAAAGCCCGCTTGAGGAGAGAAGGAAGCGGGAGCTGATGGTCATTAGGGAGAAGGAACTGGAGGGCCTTGGTGGAAGGGTCGCCAGAGCTGAGGGTGAACTCAGGAAACTCAGGGAGAACATCGAAAGGAGGCAGAGAGATCTGGAGGTCTGTGCCCTGATGACAAAGGAAGTCGGGGAAATTCCGCACCTGGAGAGGGAGGTAGAGGTCCTGAGTTCCAGGCTGGGCGAAGTGGAGAAAGAGCGCGCAGGACTCTCCCGCGAGGTTGAGGGCCTGAAGTCAGCCATACAGCGCAGCAGGGCAGAGGCAGATGCGCTCAACGCGGAGCTGTCTGAGGCCAGAAGGATTCTCCTCTTCCGGAGGGAGCACGAGAGGATGGCGGGCGAGCGGAAAAAGCTGATGGAGGAGTGGAGGAAGGCATCTGAGCGTTTCGAGGGACTGCGGGCCAGGCATGACGAGGGAGAGATGGCTGAAGTCAGAAGGAAGTGGGAGGAGCTCTTTGCGGCGCAGAGGGGGCTTCAGGTCGAGCTTTCCGGCAGGGAGGGAATTCTGCGCGAGAAGAGGAGGATACTGGAGGGCGCGAGGGAGAAGGTGAGGATGGCAAAGGAGCACGAGCTCAGGGCCAATCACCTCGAGAGGGCGGTCGAGGCCCTCTCGTGCGTTCAGGCCGCGATGTCAAGAACTCAGGCCAGCCTCAGGAGGATGTTCGTTGATGGGGTGAACGATGTGATGGGGGATCTCTGGGAGAGCATATACCCCTACGGTGACTTTGTCGGAATACAGCTGTCGGTGACAGGTGAGGGTAAGACAGGAGACTATGTGCTGATGCTCAGGGACAGGAATGGGAACTGGATCCCAGTGGAGGGAATGGTGAGCGGGGGTGAGAGGACAGATGCCTGCCTGGCGCTGAGGATCGCCTTCTCCATAGTGCTGGCTCCCAGCCTGAAGTGGATCGTCTTCGATGAGCCCACCCACAACCTAGATCAGGACGCGATTCAGGAGCTCGCCAAGGTACTCAGGGAGAGGATGCCGGATGTCGTGAGGCAGGTCCTCCTCATAACACATGAGGAAAGGCTGGAGAGCGCGGTCAGCGGTTACCTCTACAGGTTCCACAGGAACAAGGACGCGGACGAGCCAACAGGGGTGGAGCAGGTCACAGCCCCCTCGTTAACCGGGTGAAACTTTGGCGCATCTTGAGCTCTCCTGCGTGAAAAACCGTGCTGAGATCGTGGGGCGAGGGCTTCACAGGTGCGTCCTGCGTTCGGGCAGCGTGGCGATCAAGATTCACCTCCCTCAGGGAAAGAAAGCAGAGCTGCTCAGGAGGGCCCGAGAGGTAGATGAGCGAAACAGGGAGCTGAGGAAGAAGGTCGACTTTCTTCCGGAATATTATGGAACGGTCATCACCGGCATGAAAAGGGGAGGAATCACAGTTCCGGTGATTGCAACCTTTCATGAGTATGTGGAACCGATACGGTCCGTCTCGCTCGGGATACTGAGGGAGGTCCTAAGGTTAATTGCCAGGGCAGGAGACATGGGCTATCTGCTGGACATGAAACCATCTAACTTCGGATGGAAGGACGGGAAGGTGCTGTACCTTGATGAGTATGGGATAGGCAGGGAGCCGATACCGCCGGATGTTATGGAGGACCTGGTTTCGCTGGTGGATGAGTTCATGAGGAGAATGCGCCTGATGAGGGCTGGAAGAACACGCCGGAACAGCACAAATTATTTAAATACATGAAATGAGGTCTTCCAGAGGTGTTGAGTTGGGAGCATCAAGGGCGCTCGGTGCGCTTATCTGCGTGGTGACTCTCGTCGTGGCCGTTCTCCACATATGGTATGGATATATTGGGGATCTGAGCAACATCGGCCAGGTCTATAACAGGCCGGGGCTTGCGTTCGCCCTGCCGATAACGGTTGGTTTGCTGGCGGTTTGTGCAGTAGGGTTCTGGCTCGGCTGGATAATGGCCACAACGAAGGAGGCCTCTCCACCTCCTCCTGTCACCGAAAAGAAAGAAGAGAAAAAAGAGGAGAAATAGCCCAGAGGCTTTTAACCTCGGCGGATATCTATATTGGGTGAGCGGTTGAACTACCGGCGGTGGCTCATCGTCGGCTACATACTGGTCCTGATGGGGGTTTCGGCCTCCATCCTTCTGGTTCCCGGAGAGAAGTACCAGACGCTCACAACTTCCGACAGCGGCTGGATATACATCAGCGCATGTGAGATAGAGGAGCTGAACGGACTTCCGGAGAACAACCCGATATCCCATGCGCCGTATGGATTGCCCTTCGAACGGGAACAGCTGCAGCCCCTGGCAGCCGTGATGCTCTACCGGGCGGTCGGCTCTGCGGTCCCCGGGACAGGGCTGATGGACATCGTAAGGTACTGGGCCCCCCTGATTTTCGCTCTCTCTCTGATCCCCATCTTCCTGATCGGGAGGGAGCTGGGCGGCGACGTGGCGGGGGCAGCCGCAGCGTTCTTCGCCACATTCATGATCTCAACGATCTACTGGAACAAGGTCGGAGCCTTTGACAGGGAGCCCATTCAGCTGATTTTGGGATCCTGGGCCATGCTCTTCCTAATAAAGACCTTCAAGGCCGAGAGGAGGGATGTGCTCAGGTTTGCCCTCCTGTCGGGAATGGCGCTGGGGCTCTACGCCCTTGCGTGGACCGGATGGCATCATCTGCTTGCGGTGGCCATGCTGGGCCTGCTCGTTGTGCTGGTGCACGAGTTCCTCGTAAAGTTCATACCAAGACCGAAGGATTTCTCGGGGACTATCGTCAGGGCGATAAGGAACCATCTGGACGTCGTGATCGCGTTTGTCTGCATGGGGGCGGTGATAACCGCGGTTGGAGGCGCCTTTCTCGGAAGGGGCGTGGAGCTCTGGACCGGGGCGATTGGCACGTATCTGGGCTATTTCGGCATAGGCGGGGGTGGAGGGGTGTCGTTCCCGAGATATGCCGGGGAGGCCCAGGCGCCGAGTTCCCTCTTTCAGACGGCAGGGGACTTCTATCAGAACCAGGCAATAACTGCTTTCGTGTTCTTCTTCATAGTTCTCGCCATCCTCAAGTTCATCTGGACGAGAAAACGGTGGGAGCTCCTCGTCCTCTCGTGGCTCATCGTTCTGACGGCAATGGTATGGCCGAATGTTGGGCAGGCCAGATTCGAGAGGCTCGGGTGGGCCTTCGTGGCGGTAATGGGGGGCGTCGGCGTCTCCGTTTTGGTCCCCATTTTGCGGCGGTTCTGGGGAGACCAGCTTTCGTCTCACATGAGGAGGCTGCTCAATCCACTGGCCGCAGTAGTCCTCATCCTCATCGTCGCGCTTCCCTTCTGGTCGAATGCCTACTACTATGCCGGGAGAACAACTCCTCCCACGGAGTGGAGGTTCGTGGGGCTTGACGCTGGATTCAACGACGCGTTCGCGTGGATAAGGGAGAACACGCCGGAAGACTCGATCTTTGCGGTGGAATGGTCTTTCGGGCATCTTCTCGGAGGCGCCACGCACAGGAGAACAGTGTGCGACGGCGCTGAGGTCCTGAGGGAGGAGGGAACCTGGGAAAACGATCCGTCGGGGCCGCATCCGCCGGACTACATATACTACGTGGATGGAAATACCGCAAGGATCTACGGGATAAACGCTTCCAGGAGGTCGTATGCGGTAAACGGAAGGAGGACGGATGTGCAGTGGATGCCGTATATGGACCCGGATGAGTTCAGGTGGCTTCTCAGGGCATACTCCGAGAACTACGGGGTGAGGGTCGATTACGTTGTCTTCACATATGAGCAGTACTACGAGTCGTACGATTACTACAACAACATTCAGCCGGTGAACATGCTTCTAGGCGCGAACAGGATAAAGGCACCAAACCAGCTGAGGCCCACCATGCAGGAGAACAACCTCTACAGGTTTGATTTCGGGGAGAACAGGGAGTATGTGATGCTTGACATGACCTTCCAGAAGGTATATCTGAGGACAGGTGGGGAGAACCTGATGATGGACGGATATGCGCTGATAGTACTTGACAATTCTGGCAGGATCTCAAGCTACGGCGGGTTTTCGTTTCCGTCAGCATCTGCGGAGGTCCCTGAGACCCTCCTGGTGTTCCTGGATCAGTCGGGAAACGTGGTCACTGCCTGGCTCATAGAGGGATGCTCCGCCAGGGTCCACGGGCGTCCGGTGCCGGTTGGGCTGAGGGCCTTCATGGAACAGATAGACGTAATGGAATACGTGAGGATCGCATATACGAGCCAGAACGGTTATGTCAAGGTGTTCGAGATAAACCATTCGCCAAGGCTTCTCTCCCCATCAGATGGTTCAACCGTCTCAGACAACAGGCCCAGGCTCGAGTGGGTGGGGGCGCTGAGTGCCACAAATTACAGGGTGCTAGTCGATGAAGATGGGGACTTCTCCTCACCCCTGGTCTCTGAGGAGGTATCGGGTAAGGCGTGGATTACTGTTCCTCGGGAGCTGGAGCCGGGGACATATCACTGGAAGGTTGTGGCAGTCGATGATCGGGGGATCGAGACCGAAAGTCAGGCCTGGAGATTCACTGTTTCGTCGGGAGGAGAGTAGGTGCAGACGCCAAGGGGCACAAGGGATCTATTCGGACAGGACATACTCGCAGTCAGGAGGACGATGGAGGCGATGCGCACGGTTTTTGAGAGGTACGGATATGAAGAGGTTGAGACACCTGTCTTTGAACATGTGGAGCTGTTCACCAAAAAGAGCGGCAGCAGCATAGTGAAACAGCTCTATACCTTTGTCGATAAGTCGGGAAGGGAGATGGCCCTCAGGCCCGAGCTAACTGCCCCTGTGGTGAGGCTTTATATCCAAAAGCTCAGGTCCGCGCCCAAGCCGCTGAAGCTCTTCTACTTCGGCAGCTGCTTCAGGTACGAGGAGCCGCAGGCCAACAGGTGGAGGCAGTTCACACAGGCAGGTGTGGAGATCATCGGAAGCAGGCGCCCGGAGGCTGATGCCGAAGTTGCGGCGCTCGCCTGCGAGGCCATAAGGTCCCTTGGCATAAAGTTCAAGATAGCCCTTGGGAACGTCAAGGTGCTCAGGGAAGTGCTGGAGGGTGCGGGCATCACAGGTGACTCTCAGGATCCTGTGCTGAGGGCAGTGGACTCAGGGGAGAGGGAGAGGATGATCAGCGAGCTGAGGACGAGGGGCATCAAAAAGGAGCACATAGACCTGATACTGGACATCTCATCCGTCAGGGGACCTCCTGAGGTGGTCGACGACGCTAGGGCGCTGGTGAGGGATAATCGCCCCGCACTGGAAGCTCTAGACGACCTCGTCCGGATAATGGACAGGTTGAGGGACAGCGGGGAGGATAAATTTGAGGTGAACCTTGGCATAGCTAGGGGGCTGGAGTACTACACTGGCTTTGTGTTTGAGATACACTCGGGAGGCGTTCAGCTGGCCGGGGGGGGAAGGTACGATGATCTCATCGAGACCCTAGGAGGAGAGCCCACCCCTGCGGTCGGTGTGGGATTCGGAGTAGATAGAATCGCGAGGGCATACATGGAAGCCGAGGGCTCCGGGCTCAGGCAGACGCCTCCAGTGCTCGTGGTCCCCGCTGATGGGGAGCGCCTCCCCCTGGCCCTGAGGATAGCCTCGGACCTCAGAAGGGCGGGAATCAAGGCCACGCCGGAGCTCATGGGGAGAAACCTCTCCAAGGCCATGAGCTATGCGAGCTCAATAGGCTCAAAATTCGTTGTGATAGTCGGGAAGAGGGAAGCAGAGAAAGGAGAGGTGACGTTGAGGGACATGGAGACAGGGAAGCAGCGCAACATTTCCGTGGAAGACCTAAGGAAAGAACTCGCACGGTGCTAAAACCTGTATCCGAGCCCCTCGAATATCTTCTTCATCCTGAGCGAGTCCTGTTCCAGCACGGGTGATTCGGATATAAGCGTGATGTTCATCTTCCTTCTCACTATTTCCTCGGCGAGGGGCCTGAAGGGAGGCGCATCGAATTCAATTGGCAGGTGCCGTTTCTCATTTCCCTGTCCCTCAACCTTTGCGGGCGTCCACTCCATGGACGTGAAGTGGCAGTGCAGATGCTTGAGTCCCAGCGGTCTCACCTTGCTGAAGATCTCCCGGTAGTCTATCCTGCCACCCTGCCTGGCCCATATATGGGCGAAGTCTATGACCGGCTCGCAGCCATCGATCTCCCTGGAGACCGCGACGTTCTCCTCCAGCGTGCCGAAGGCGCTCACCTTGCCCGTGGTTTCGAGCCCGAGCGACACGTTCTTTATCCCGGCCCTCTCCATCCTCCCCAGAATATCCGCGCAGGCGTCCTTCACAGCCGTGAGCGCGTCCTCCGGGGCGAGGCCTCCGTAATAGCCCGGGTGAAAAACCACGACATTCGCACCCATTCGGTGGGCCCGCTCTGCTGAATCGAGGATCCTCTTCTTCGATGCCTCTAGCTTCTTCTTGTCCGGGGTGCAGAGGTTTATGAAATAGGGGCAGTGCACCGAGAGCCTCACCCCAAGCTTCCCTGCCACCCTCCCCACCTCATCGGCCGTCTGGTTGCTCATCGCCACGCCACGAACGAACTCCACCTCCATGGCGTTCAGGCCCAGCTCAGCCACCCTCTTTACCCCCCCTGTGGTCCCCTTCTCCTTGGTGCTCAGCGGGATTCCGGCGGGTCCAAGAAATATCATGCGCCACCAAAGTGATTTATGGTCCAGCACAAAAAACCCTTTGGGAGTGGATTGCTGAATCGCCTGAGGAAGCGCGCTGCAAGGCTGACGGATCCGGTCGGCAGGGCGATATCCCGTTCCGGTGTTGGCCCCAACGTCGTGACGTGTGTGGGGCTCATCTTCGGGATATCATCGGCCGCCATGTTCGGCCTTGGAAACCAGCCTCTGGCCGGACTCATGCTCCTCGTTGGAGGGGTTTTTGACATGCTGGACGGGGCGGTTGCAAGGGCTTCCGGAAGGGAAACGAGGTTCGGAGGATTCCTGGACTCCACAGTAGACCGGTATGTGGATCTCCTCCTTTTCTCCGGCATAATCATGGGTTTCATCACCGGCACGATACAGGAGGCGGCCTTCATGAGGGGCTGGGGCTGGGCATGGGGACTGGCAGCGCTCTCCGGGAGCTTCATGGTGAGCTACGTCAGGGCAAGGGCTGAGTCGGCGGGCAGCGGCAGGATGGACGTTGGGCTGATGGAGCGCGCGGAGAGGCTCATGGTTCTGGGCATAGGTGCTCTGCTGTGTGCAACGGACTATGCGGTATTGCTGGTCGCGATCCTGTCACACCTTACGGTGATTCAGAGGATCATCGAGGCAAGAAGAAGGCTATGAGAGAAGATTCTGGGCCATCTCCTTTATGTACTTCAGGCCCTCCTCCAGGAGCTCCTCCCCCTTCTTTGTGATCTTGTAGTACTTTCTCGCCGGGCGCCCCCTCTGGTCCTTCCACTCCATCGTTATGTATCCCTTCCTCTGCAGGTTATACAGAACGACGTAGGAGGTCACTGTGGCGGGTTTCCACCCGAACCTCTTCTTCACCTCCTGCTGGAGTTCGTACGCATACATGGGCCTCTCCTTAAGCAGCTTGAGGAAGTATGGCCAGAGCATCTCAGATGTGGTCTTCTTCTTGAGCCTGGCGACCATGTTCAATCCCTACCCCACTCGTCCGGAAGCTTTATATACTTTATTAGAAGAAATATTTCAAAGTGTGAAATATCAGAAACGGAGATATCTCACATGATAAATGTTGCGATAGCGGGAGTTGGGAACTGCGCCTCGTCTCTAGTTCAGGGGGTGCACTACTACAGGAACGCGAGGGAGGACCAGTTTGTTCCCGGGCTCATGCACGTGAACTTCGGTGGCTACCACATACGCGACATCAGGTTTGTGGCGGCATTCGACGTTGATGCGAACAAGGTTGGGAAGGATCTGGCCGAGGCCATATTCACGCCGCCGAATTGCACGGTAAAGTTCAGCGAGGTACCCCCGCTCGGCGTCGAGGTGATGAAGGGGCCGGTGCTGGATGGGCTCGGAAAATATCTGAAGCCGGTTATACCAGTGGATCCCACCCAGGAGCCCGTGGACGTGGCAAAGGTTCTGGAGGAAAAAAATGTCGATGTCCTGATAAGCTACCTCCCGGTGGGGAGCTACCAGGCCTCGCGGTTCTACGCGGAGCAGGCGCTGAAGGCGGGCTGCGGATACATAAACTGCATCCCGGAGTTCATCGTGTCAAGCAGGGAGTGGGCTAGGCGCTTCGAGGAGGCAGGGCTTCCTTGCGCCGGAGATGACATAAAATCGCAGGTGGGGGCCACCATATTGCACAGAACCCTCACAAAGCTGTTGATCGACCGCGGTGTGAGGTTGGAGGAGAGCTACCAGCTGAACGTGGGAGGAAACACGGACTTCCTGAACATGCTGGAGGAGGAGCGCCTCAGCTCGAAGCGCATCAGCAAAACCGAGGCGGTTTCGAGCCAGATCCCCTACGAAGTCCCGCTCCGTATCGGTCCGAGTGATTACGTGCCCTTCCTCAAGGACAACAAGGTATGCTATATCCACATACGGGGAAGAAAGTTTGGTGACGTGCCCCTGACGATAGACGTCAAGCTTTCGGTTGAGGATTCGCCTAATAGCGCGGGCGTGGTGATAGACGCAATAAGGGCGGTGAAGCTTGCGCTGGACAGGGGCATAGGCGGCCCGCTGGTGGGCGTCTCTGCGTATTTCTTCAAGCATCCGCCCGTGCAGATGACCGACGATGAGGCGAAGCGGGCGGTGGAGGACTTCATAGCGGGAAGGAGGAGAAACTGATGGTCGAGGAGTACGTGCCGGATTTCGTGGTAGTCGGGCACGTGGCCATAGACACCAACAGGTTCCCCCATGGAGTTATAGAAAGCATTCTGGGCGGCGCCCCGACCTACACCGGCCTTGCCCTTGCTGCGCTCAGCAAAAGGGTCGGCATAGTGAGCAAGGTCGGAGTGGACTTCACCGAGCAGTTCCCGCCGATATACAGGAAGCTTGGGATAGACACGGAGGGGCTGATGGTCTCCGGGGAGCACACGACCGCCTTTGAAAACATATATGATGAGTCCGGGAACAGAAGGCAGTTCTGCAGGCACATAGCGCCCCCGATTGCCCCGGATGACATCCCGGAGAGCTACAGAAGGGCGAAGGGATTTTACGTTTCCCCCCTCCTGAACGAGATATCGCCTGAGACGCTTGAGGCGCTGGCTGAGAGGTCAACCGTGGTGATGGATCCCCAGGGTCTTTTCAGGAGGGTTGAGGCGGACGGGAGCGTTAGCATAAGGAGGGATGTAGATCTGAGGCCGTACCTGAAGCATGTGGACGTGGTGAAGGTTGGAAAGGAGGAGGCTAAGCTCATCATGGATAGCCCGAAAGAACTCCTAGAAAGGCTTTGTGGCATGGGGCCCGTGGTTGCGGTGCTGACCAGGGGGGAGGAACCGGTGATCATGATGCACAACGGAGAGATGCACACGATCAACACGCTGAGGGTAAAGGCGGTCGACGTTACAGGTGCAGGCGATGTTTTCGGAGGGGCGTTCATGGTAAGATACCTCGAAACGAGAAACCCGGTGGAGTCCGCCAGGTACGCGTGCGCGGCCGCAGGCCTGAAGATAAGATACAGAGGACCTATAGGCTTTCCGTCCGATAAGGAGATCCTGGAATCGATGCGCAGGGGAACGGGTTAGATCAGTAGCTTCTCGCGATTAGCACCCAGCACTTGGCGTCATTTGAGCATGCCACACATTTCTTTCCCTCAGGCCTCGTCCCGATCTCCTCTCCGAGCACCTTTCCGCCGGATGGTTCCTCTATCTTCATCCCGCAGCTCTCGTCCCCGCACCAGGGCATCCTCACTATCTTCCCGTCCTCCGCCAGCCTCCTTCCCTCATCCACGCTTTCGGCCTCAGCAATTCTCTGCGAGAATAGGTTTCGCGCCCTCTCCCTCAGGGACACACAGATGTCCTCAAGAATGCGCTTTACCTCCTCGACCAGCCCTTCGACCGGTAAGGATAAGTGTTCTCCGCTGTCCCTCCTGACAGCGGTCACGCACCTTCGCTTTATGTCCTCGGGTCCTATCTCTATCCTGAGCGGCACCCCGTGCCTGTCCCAGTCGTAGAACTTCCTGCCGGGCCTTATGTCCCTGAGGTCCAGGTGGGCCCTGAGCCCGGCCTCCATGAGTTTCTTAAAGACCTTCTCAGCTGCCTCGTTCACGGGGTCTGCCTTCTCCTTGTATGGTATCGGCACTATCACCACCTGGTAAGGGGCGATGTTTGGAGGAAAACAGGGGCCGAGGTCATCACCGTGCACGAATATTGTGGCCGCAATGACTCTTTCCGAGATTCCGTAGCAGGTCTGGTGTACGAACTCGTGGTCTCCGCTCAGGTTCTCGTACTTCAATCCATACACCTTTGCGAAGTTCTGTCCAAGGTTGTGCACGGTGCCTATCTGGAGCGTCCTTCCGTCCGGGCACAGGGTGTCAAACGCTATGGAGTAAACAGAGCCGGCGAACTTGTCCCAGCTCGGCCGCCTCGTTATCACGTAGGGGATGCCGAGCTCGTCGAAGAACCTCCGGTATATCCCCACGGCCTCATTCACCTGTCTTTCCGCGTCCTCTGCCGTGGCATGTGCTGTGTGGGCCTCCTTGAAGGTCGTCACCTCGCGCAGCCTGATCAGGGGCTTCGTCATCTTGGTCTCATACCTGAATATGTTGACCACCTGGTAGATCTTCAGAGGAAGGTCGGCATGGGAGCGTATCCAGAGCGAGAACATCGGGTAGATGGACGTCTCCGAGGTGGGGCGAAGCGCCAGCCTGACGTCCAGCTTGTCGTTGCCCCCGTGCGTGACCCAGTATACCTGTCCCTCGAACCCACGGATGTGCTCGGCTTCCTTCCTGAAGAGGTCCTCGGGTATCAGCAGCGGAAAGAGCACCTCCTTGTGGCCGGTCTCCTCCAGAAGCGAGCGCATGATGGATATGATCCTGTTCCTCAGGCTGAGCCCGTATGGCAGCCAGACGTAGAGCCCCTTAACCGGATAACGGGTGTCCATTATCTCAGCGTTCCATATCGTCTCGTCGAACCACTCGCTGAAGTTTCTCTGCCATCTCTCCCTATCTGGCATCGAATCCCAGATGAATGTGGACAGGCAGCCTTTTAATGCTGAGGTATCGCACTTCCTTTCAGGCACTGCACCGGGCTCCAAAATTATTTAAAGCCGGGAAAATAGGTGTTTTGAGAACGTGCCGCGCGATGAGGAGATCCTGAAGGTCCTGAGGGAGATCAAGGCGCTTCTTGAGCCGAAGCCCGCACCGCCTGCACCACCGAGGAAGGGCATGAGGCAGGAGTTCATGGAGTTCCTGAAGAAGTACAAGGTGATGGGGCTTGCGGTGGCCTTCATAATGGGTGTCTATCTCGGTGCGCTTGTTCAATCGCTTGCAAAGGATCTGATCCTGCCGCTTATCGGGTTGATGGTTCCGGGGCTCGGCAACCTCTCCACTCTGAAGATAGCAGTTCCGCCGACACCTCTCGATGCTCAGGGCAATCCCATAGATCCGAGCTGGAGCGGGCAGCTGTTTGGGGTAGGAAACTTCCTTTCGGCCCTCATAACTTTCATCATTGTCGCATTCGTGATCTTTCTAATAGTGAAAGTAGTGAGCAAGTGGGGAGTAGAATAAAACGGCACTGCGGGTATTTTAAACTTGAACAGGTAATCTGATAGGGGACTACCGCACCATGGTGGGGGAGAGGTTGAAGGCCATTTTGATAATAGCCCCTAAGGACTTCAGGGACGAGGAGTTCTTTCACACGAAGGAGGAGCTGGAGAGGGCTGGGATAAAGGTTGACGTGGCGAGCTCCAGGAAGGGGGAGGCAAGTGGAATGCTGGGGGGGTCGGTGATGGTGGGCCTCTCGCTGGACGAGGTAAAGCCTGAGGAATATGATGCATTGATCTTTGTGGGGGGAAGCGGTTCCTCAGTCTATTTCGATCACCGGGGTGCACTTTCGGCTGCGAGGAGGGCTCATGATGCCGGCAGGGTAGTGGGCGCGATATGCATAGCTCCGGTGATACTGGCAAATGCCGGCATCCTCAGGGGAAAGAGGGCCACCGTGTGGGACGGGGATTTCGTGAGAATGATTGAGAGGGGCGGTGCAAAATACACCGGGAAGTCCGTGGAGATCGATGGAAGGACGGTGACAGCTAATGGACCAAGCGCGGCCAGAGAGTTCGGACGCGCCATAGCCAGGCTTCTGAAGGGATAGCATTGGCAGATATCCTAATAAAGGGCGGACTGATCCTGCCCATGACGAGCGATTCCTTCCTCAGGGGATATTCGATACTGGTGGAGGACGGCAAGATAGTGTCAGTTGGCAGGTCCATCAAAGAGAAGGCCGATGAGGTCATCGACGCGAGAGGGAAGCTGGTGATGCCCGGGCTCGTGAATGCACACACCCACCTCCCCATGGTGCTATTCCGAGGCGTTGCGGACGACATGGATCTCATGCCGTGGCTGCAGACCAAGATATGGCCGCTGGAGAAGAAGCTCAACCCGGGGAGGGTATATGCAGGCTCTCTCCTTGGGTGCCTTGAGATGATAAGGACCGGCACCACGTGCTTCGCCGATATGTACTTCTTCATGGAGGAGGTTGCCAGGGCAGTTGATGAGTCTGGACTGAGGGGGGTCCTTTCCTACGGGATAATAGAGAAGGGCTCATCGGTCCTGCGCGGGCTCGAGCTGAGAAAAAGCCGGAACTTCATAAGAAAATGGCACGGAAGGGCTGGAGGAAGGATAACCGCCATGTTAGGGCCCCACTCTACCTACACCTGCTCCGAAAGGTGTCTTAGGGAGGTGAAGGAGCTGGCCGGGGAGCTCGGGGTGGGAATCCACATACACCTCGCGGAGAACGATGACGATGTGAGGGAGACCAGGAGGCTCACCGGGGAGACCCCCGTGAAGTTCCTCCAAAAAATAGGATTTCTCGGGCCAGAGGTGCTGGCAGCGCACTGCGTGAAGGTGAACTCCGAGGAGGTTCAGATCCTGAGCAGAACCGGGACGAACGTGGTACACAACCCCACGAGCAACATGAAGCTCGCCTCGGGTATGGCACCGGTTGCCAGGTACATCAGGGCGGGGGTCAACATGTGTCTGGGAACCGATGGGGCAGCCAGCAACAACAGCCTCGACATGTTCTGGGAGATGAAGGCCTGCGCCCTGATGGCAAAGGTCAGGGAAAACGATCCCAAGGTTGTAAGCGCTCCGGAGGTGCTGAGGATGGCCACGGTCAACGGCGCCAGGGCTCTGGGACTCGGGGATTTGGGCACGATAAAACCGGGTAACAGGTGCGACATCATAGTGGTGGATCTGAACGCGCCGCATCTCAGGCCGCTCCACAACCCGGCTTCCCACATGGTGTACTCCGCCAAGGGGAGCGATGTGGACACCGTTATAGTGAACGGAAGGTTAGTTATGAGGGAAAGGGAAATCCTGACGCTGAATGAGGAGAAGGTGATGAGGATGGCGGAGAAGGCATCGATGGAGCTGGTGGGGGGTAAAAGGTGAGAATCGACGTGAAGGCCCTGGCACCGCTTGGGAAGAGGAGGATAGAGTGGGTTGAGAGGCACATGCCGGTTCTGATGGGCATAAGGAATGAGATGAGGAGAAACAAACCGCTGCGTGGGCTGAGGGTTGGGATGACCCTACATGTCGAGGCAAAGACCGCTGCCCTCGTCAGGACCCTGGCGGCTGCGGGCGCAGAGGTTGCAATATCTGGCTGTAACCCGCTGTCGACGAAGGATGAGGTTGTGGCCGCCCTCCTCTCCGAGGGGATAAACGCCTACGCCTGGAGGGGGCAGAGCAACAGGGATTACTATGCCAACCTGAACAGGGTGCTTGACCATAGGCCCGATATTCTGATAGATGACGGTGCGGATCTCATAACGGCCGTTCACACAAAAAGGAGGGAGCTTTTGGGAAAGATCATAGGCGCGTGCGAGGAAACCACCACCGGAGTCATCAGGCTGAGGGCAATGGCCAGGGAGGGAAAGCTGGAGTTTCCGGTCATCGCTGTGAACGACACGCCGGCGAAGAGACTTTTCGACAACAGGTTCGGGACTGCCGAATCCACGCTTCAGGGGATAATGACCGCCACGAACACCATGATCGCGGGGAAGGAGGTAGTCGTGGTTGGCTACGGGTTCGTGGGAAGGGGTATAGCGTCGAGGGCCAGGGGACTGGGGGCGATCGTCACGGTGGTGGAGACCGACCCAATAAGAGCGCTGGAAGCGGCGATGGAGGGCTTCAGGGTGGAGACGATGGCGCAGGCCGCCCCCAAGGGAGACATATTCATAACGACGACCGGCAGCATCAACGTGATAAGGGGAAAGCACATGGAGAGGATGAAGGACGGGGCGATACTTGCGAACGCGGGTCATTTCAATGTTGAGATAAGCAGGAGGGACCTTGAGGGGTTGTCGGTCTCGAGGAGGCGGATACTGGAGGATGTGGAGGAGTTCCGGCTCAGGAACGGCAGGAGGATATACCTTCTTGCGGAGGGGAGGCTCGTCAACCTCGCGGGGAGAACTTCGCTGGGGCATCCGATGGAGATAATGGACATGAGCTTCTCACTTCAGGCGCTGTGCGCGGCCCATCTGGCAAAGCACGGCAAAGAGCTCGAGCCGATGGTCCACGATGTCCCGGAGGAGATAGACAGAAAGGTTGCAGAGCTGAAACTGCGGGCGCTCGGGATCAGCCTAGAAAAGCTTACGCCGGAGCAGGTCAAATATGCCAGATCCTGGGCGGCCGGGACCTGATGATATCTCGGTAAATTGCTCTGATCATCATAACAGCAATTTCACGCTTACAGCTTATTATCAAAGACTCGGCTAGTTTCAAGTAGCTCAGGGCTCGCAGAACAAGAATTCACGAATGTAGGAATGTAACGCAAACTAACCGACCTTGAACCTCAGCATCGCGGCTAGACCCTTGAACGCGACCTGGAGCTGTTTTCCTTCCTCGGTGTCAGTGGAGATGAACTCGGTCTTCGTCCCGAACCTCTCAGCAATCTCAAGCAGCTCCTGAACGACATCCCTGCTTGAGGCCACGATGAGCCTGTTCTCAGAACACACCGGGCATGCCCTCCCCTGCAGGCGTTTTGAGTACGCCTCTAGATTTTCCGTTGTTTCCTGCATGGTGTGGCCGCAGGACTCGCATCTCACCTCAACCCTTATCTCCCTGAGGCCCTCGGAGATCAGGAGGAGTTCGACGGAACCCCTTTCCAGGGACTCCCTCACGTCCCTCTCCCCGTATGCCACCAGCCCCCTTCCGGCCACGAGCTCCTCCATGAAGCGCCTCATAAGCTCCTTCTCCTTTGTTATCTCAAGGTCGGTCAGGATCTCGCCAGCCTTGCCCACGACCTCCTTCACCCCCTGCTCGTCGGTGTATCCGGTGTCGAGCACTCCCGCGACCTTCTTCTTCACGTCCTCCCTGAGAAGCCCGCTGTTCAAGAAGTCCTCCTTGGTTGGCCCCGGCCCTCCCACGAGTATTGCCCTCAGGTCCGGTATCTGGCTGAAGATCTCGTTTGCGGTCTCAGCAACCCTCTTAGAGTACTCGTGCGCCGCTATCTCCCTCAGCCGCTCAAAGCGCCTCGAGCTCTGCCCCCCCTTGCTGTGCTTTCCCGGAACCGCGGATGTCATCTTTCTCACTATGTCCACGTGCTTGCCGCGAAGGGTCGCTATGGTGGCCTCCCTCCTGTCCATTACAAGTATGCCTATCGTTTCCTTTACCTGCATCATCTCCCAAAGCGGGTCCAGCACGAACTGCTGGTCGCACCTGTACATTCTGACCGTTATCGGCTCCGGCGGCTCTATCCAGTACAGCTGGATGTCCGTCACGTCCTCCCTGCCCGCCACGTTGCCGCAGAATATGGCCATCCCGTGAGGAGGGGGCTTGCGGTTTGTTTCCATGTAGGTTCTCAGAAACTGTATTATCCTTTCAAGAGCGCTCAGGACATTTTTCCTGGTGCTCTTGGATTTTATATTTGAGGCCGTGCCCTGTTCCTCCCTCAGCTGCTGCATCACCCTTGCGATGTCAGTGTCGGGGGGTATGTACACGGATATCAGCTCGGTCCCGCTTCCCCTCTTTGCCGCAAGGTCCTCGACCATCCTCCTGAACCTGTACATGGTCCTGCTGTCGGCTGGCATGAAATCCCAGATAAATCTCCCGCAGAAGGTTAATAATACGATGCGAAATGTTGATTGGAGTCGCATGAGGGTTACCGTGTGTGTTGGGGGATCGATACTCGCCCCAAATGGTCCAGATGTTGAGTGCATTTCTGAAATCGCAAAGGCCCTGGCCATGCTGAAATCCGACAGGCACGAGGTCCTGGTGGTCACGGGTGGGGGGGGAACGGCTAGGGTGTACATAGAAGCCGGAAAGCAGCTCAACCTTTCAAGTTCAAGGCTGGACATGCTGGGGATAGATGTGACCCGTCTGAACGCGCGTATGCTGATAATGGCGCTGGGCGATCTTGCCGAACCAGAGCCGGTTAAAACGTTTGAGGATGCCATCCAGATATCCCTCAGGAACAAGATCCCGGTAATGGGGGGCACGATGCCGGGACAGACGACTGACGCAGTGGCCGCAATGCTTGCAAAGGCAAGCGCCTCCGATCTCCTTATATTCATATCTGACGTGGATGGAATCTACACGACAGACCCGAAAAGGGACCCGTCAGCAAGGAAGATAGAGCGCATGACAAACAAAGAGCTTGCTGCCCAGTTCGGCTTGGTGAAGGGAGAACCTGGCATGAGAACCCCAGTAGACCCTGTTGCGGCCAGGATAATAGAGCGTCTAAAGGTGCGCACCGTCTTCATAGGAAAGGGAGAGATAAGGCGGCTGAGGGAGATAGTGAGGGGAGAACCCCACAGCGGCACAACCGTCGTGCCCCTGGACGATTAAATCCATAGACTTATATGTAATGGAGCTCTTCTCTAGTGAGACAATGGTCAAGAAAAAGGGAGAGAAATACAGGTGTGAGGTCTGCGGACTCGTGGTCGTGGTTGACCAAAACTGTAACTGCAAGGAATGCGATATAATTTGCTGCAACGCTCCGCTGAAGAAGGTTAAATAGGCCAAGAGATTGTCTATGGACACTGCCGCGCTCCGTACCATAACCTATGGGCTTTACGTTGTGGGTTCATCAGATGGGGAGAGAATCAGCGGCCAGATAGCAAATTCAGTGATGCAGGTCACGGCTACCCCTCCGAAGGTGGCCGTGTGTATAAACAAGCAAAACATGACGCACGAGGTAATATCGAGGGGCAGGGTGTTCTCAATTTCCGTGCTCGAGAAGGAAACTCCGATGAAGTTGATCGGGTTGTTTGGATTCAGAAGCGGCAGGGATGTTGACAAGTTTAAGGAGATCAGGTACTCCCGCGGAATAACCGGGGCGCCCCTCCTGCTGGAGAACGCGCTCTCGCATGTCGAGGCGAGGGTTGTCTCTGAGCACGATGTGGGCACCCACACCATCTTTGTGGGAGAAATTGTTGAGGCAAGGGTGATCAAGGAAGGAGAACCCCTCACGTACTCGTACTACCGGCAGATCAAGGGAGGAAATGTGCCAAAAACCGCGACAACCTACTCGGAGGTGAAAGAGATGGAGAAGTACAGGTGCACCATCTGCGGATACATCTATGACCCTGCTGTTGGCGACCCTGATTCAGGCGTGGGTCCCGGGACCCCGTTCGAGAGCCTGCCCGACAGCTGGGTGTGTCCAGTTTGCGGTGCGGAGAAATCAGCCTTCGAGAGGGTGAAGTAGATAACCTGGGTTAACTGCGGGCACATGTGCACGGAGGCTGGCACGACCCACGCAAGAATTGATATAAGAAAGAAGCATGCTCTAAATTGCCATCAGAAAACACAAGCGCTATAGGGGCCGACATGTCAGTGAATGATCGATGAAGTGCAGGCACGGCAGGCTGGAGTTTCTGGGCAAGGAAAAGGGTGACGGCGAGGCCAACATGTACTACATTTGCAAGGAGTGCGGGAGCGTCCTGGTTTTCACAAAGGATAAAAAGGCCTACTCCGTCGTTAGGGAACAACCATGCGGCTGAAGTTTGCAACCTATTTATGTGTCAACGCATACCTTCTGTGGTTATCAAATGGTGGAAGATCACAGACACTGCGTGGTCTGCGGAAAGCCGACTGCTCCAGAGAAGTTTTTCTGCTCGCCGTCCTGCGAGGCGCTTTTCAGGCAGGGACAGAGGCGGGCCGTCAGATACAGGAACATGATGATCGTCCTCCTCGTGGTGATCTTTGCGCTGCTGTTCGTCACCTACATGCTTCGCGCTGGCGGCTAGACCTCATTCCCAGTCCAGCAGCCTCTTCTCCCCCTCTATCTTTCTGATCTCCGTGATGTCCTGCGTGACCTCAAGACATCCCAGGTATTCCCCGGATGGATCGCGCACGGCAAAGTACCTTATGTATATGGTCCTGCCGTTCATGTCTATCCAAAATTCCGCAACGTCCCGCCTCCCGCTCTTGAATTCCTCCAGTATCCTGTTGACCACGTGGATGCTTTTCTGTGGATGACAGTTCTGGACCTTTTTGCCTATGATGGCCTTGGTCCTCTGAAATATCCTGTGTCCGCCGTTGAAGTACCTCACTGTGTCGTCGCGGTCAACGAAAGTTATGTTCACCGGGAGGGCGTTTAGAATGGCCTCAAGTTCAGCCGTGCTCAGGGTCCCGGTCTCCAGCTTTACATCCTTCGTATGCTCGGGCATCGTTGATAGTTTTAGCCCTCACGCTATATCACTTTTGGCCCCTGCAGCTCAACGAAGATGGTCACGGGGGGATCCGTGAGGGTTATTCTCTCCACCCTTCTCCCGAGGACCTCAGTTTCCCTCACCAGCCTCAGATCATCCCAGTCCAGCTCGATCACCCTTCCGGACACCTCGATCGTCAGCGTTCCGTCCATCAGCCTCCTTGCCACGTCCTCCGGTTCCATCCTCCCTATTTCCTCTATGACTCTCATGAGGTCCCCCCGGAGCCTGGGGCCGAGCCTCGCCGCATCCGGCTTCACCTCCACCACCCTTTCCTTGGCCTCGGGCAGCTCCCGCGTGATGACCAGCTCCTTAATCCTCGCAGTTCCCCTCAGGTCGTCGGCTATTTTTGAGATGTCATCGAGCAGCTCCCTGTCAGCGGAGTATATCTCCACCTTTTCCAGCTCCTGTCCAAGCGACATCTTCCTTGATGATTTGAACTGCCTGAGGGCGGCTATCAGGGATTTGGACAGCTCCCCGAGGCGCTCGGATTTTTCGTCGATCATCCACTCCTCAAACTCCGGCCATCTGAGGAGCTGCACGCTGATCTCCCCAGCGTGCTCCGCAAAATACGTCTGGTACAGCTCCTCGCTGAAGTGCGGCACGAACGGCGTCAGCATCCTCGTGACGTCAAACAGCACGCGGTGAAGGACAAACCTGGCGCCCTCCGCGCTTTCATCGTTTCCGTAGAGCCTGTGCTTCACGGCCTCTATGTAGAAATCGCAGAACTCGTGCCAGACGAAGTTGTGTATGGCTCCTAGGGCCCTGTTGAACTGGAAGTTCTCAAGGGAGTCCGTCACGTTTTTTATCAGCCTTCCGAGCCTGCTGAGCATCCACCTGTCCAGGGGGCGGAAATTAATCTTTAGATGATCCGAGCGGGAGATTTCCTGACTCAGGTACTGACCCGCAAATCTGGCGGCGTTCCACAGCTTTCGCATGAAGCGGTGTCCGAACTCCACATCCTTCCAGCTGAAGGGAACGTCTGATCCTGTTGATGCGCCTATTGCCGCCCACTGCCTGAGGGCATCCGCACCGTACTTTTCCCTCGCCATCCCCGTGTCAACGTAGTTCCCGAGCGACTTGTGCATCGCCCTCCCATCGGTCCCAAGCACCATCCCGTTTATCAGCACCGTCCTGTACGGTGCCCTGTCAAAAAGCGCGAGGTGGCGCACCATGAGATAGTAGTCCCATGTCCTTATTATGTCGGTCCCATTGGGCTGTAGGTCAGCCGGAAACAGCCTATCATCCATCTCCGGCCATCCAGCGTGCACGGCTATGGTGATCGAGCTGTCCATCCATGTATCGAGCACATCCCTTTCCGGCTCAAACCTCTCCCCGCCGCACTTTGGGCACCTTTCCACTGGCGGGCGATCCCTCTCCGGGATTGTTGGCAATTGCCTTTCGTCAGCGACAACAGGCTCTCCACATGCCGAGCAGTACCAAGCTGGTATGGGGGTGGCGAATATCCTTTGGCGGGAGATCACCCAATCCCAGTCCATTGAGCTCACCCAGTCAATAAATCTCGTTTTCATGTGTTCTGGGACCCACCTCACCTTTTCGGCTTCCTCCAGAACTCTTTCTCTCATGTCAAGGATCCTCATGAACCATTGGGGCATGCTCAATATCTCCACCGGCGTCTTGCACCTCCAGCAGAAACCCACGCTCTGTGAGATCTCTTCCTGCTTCACGAGCAGCCCTTCCCTCATCAGATCCTCCAGCATGGCCTTCCTCGCATCCGTGACGCTCATTCCTCGGTATCTGCCGGCTGACTCCGTGAGCCTGCCCTTCTCGTCAATTAGCTTCACCACAGGGAGCTTGTGTTTTTTCACCCATCTGACATCGGTCTTGTCTCCAAATGTGCAGACCATCACAACCCCTGTGCCAAACTCGGGGTCCACTTCCTCGTCCTCGATTATGCCGACAACCTGCCTGAACGGCGGTACCTCCAGTTTCTCCCCCACATACTTCTTGTAGCGCTGGTCGCCGGGATGGACCGCCACCACCACGCATGCTGGCAGGTATTCCGGCCGGGTGGTGGCTATAGTCAGGTATTCCTCTCTATCAGCCAGTTTGAATTTTATATAACTGAGCACGGTTTTTCTCTCGCCGTGTTCCACCTCCGCGTCCGCGATCGCGGTCTCGCACCTAGGGCACCAGTTCACCGGATGCTCTCCCCTGTAGATCATGCCCTTTCTGTAAAGCTGGATGAATGATAGCTGCGTGCGCCTGTAGTAGTCAGGATCCATGGTGCGGTATTCCGTGGACCAGTCGATCGAAAATCCTAGGGAGTTCATCTCCTCCTTCATGTGGGCGATGTTCTCCTCGGTGAGCCTGATACAGAGCTCGCGGAACTTAGATGGGGAAAGATCTCCCTTTCTTATCCCGTATCTCCTCTCGACCTGGACCTCAGTGGGAAGCCCGTGACAGTCCCATCCCTGAGGAAAGAGCACGTTGAAGCCGCGCATCCTCTTGTACCGCGCGACTATGTCAAAGTACGTCCAGTTAAGGGCAGTCCCCATGTGGAACTCTCCGGAGGGATAGGGCGGAGGGGTGTCGATCACGTACACCGGCGTTGTCCGGTCATCCCTCCTGAACCTGTATATGTCGTGCTTCCTCCAGTGCTCCTGCCATTTTGGCTCAACACTCAGAGGGTCATAATCTGGCGAAATTTCCACGTTCACTGGTCCACCCCGTAAATCATGCGCGTTTCATTTTAAACGCCTTTATGCCCGGTACCCTCACGCGACGATGAGAGAGGTCTCGGTATACTTCACTCCGCGCAGCTTCTGGATCTTCTCAACCACCGCGGTCCCGAGCTCCGTCAGGTCCTGGACTTCCACCCTTATCACTATGTCGAATCTGCCGGTTGTCGCTGCCGCAAATCTCACTCCCTGGAACTCCCTGATTTTCCCCAGCAGCTTTAGGGCCTGTCCGGGTTCGGTTCTTATGTAGACTATTGCCTGCATGCTGCTCAATAATTGTTCTCCCCCCCATAAAAATTGGTTATCCCACACTGCCCGAATAAATTCCTGTCAGTTTTTAGACGCCCAACGCGAAAAGATTAAACACTTATATGGATAATATAAGATGAGAAAAATGAACTTGAAGGCGCCGAAAAACGTCTCTTTTGAGTGTCAGCGCTGCGCGATGTGCTGTGGCGACACCTCCAGAAGGGGCAGGAACATACTGCTCATGGAGTCCGAGATTAAGCATATCTCCAAAAAAACGGGCGTCAAGCCGATATTTTTTGCCACCCCCATACCGAGCAGCGGGCCATACAGGTACAGGATGAAGAAAAAGAACGGAAAGTGCGTTTTTCTCGACGATAAGGCGTGCAGGATATACGAGTTCAGGCCGCTGATATGCAGGTTCTACCCGTTCTCGCTCTCAGTTAAAAACGGCACCTTCATAGTGGATGTTTCTGACGAGTGCCCTGGCATAGGACTTGGTGACCCGCTCCCGGAGAGGCACTTCGAGTCCATGGTCGAGAGGGCTCTTAAGGAGTGGAACGGCAGGTAATATTTCAGTCCAGTATGCTCTCCATGACCTTTTCAGCCATGTGGTCCGGAGTGGGAATTCCCGTGACCTCCTCAGCCCTTTCAGTGAGCGATATCAGATCGTCCCTGCTCAGAAGCTCGAGCTTCCACTTCCTGCAGCCTGCCAGAAGCTGCTTGAGGCCAACCCCTATCCTGTCGGTCAGATAGGTGTAGAGCCCAACTCCGGCAAGTGGGACATCCTTTCCCGCCTTCTTCCTGACCTCAGGCAGGCAGACGAAGAACCTCTCTGGATCCGTGCCGTATTCGTCCGCAAAGTCCTTCGGCAGCTTGCCGTTTTTCGCGAGCTCTATAAAGTATGTGGACTTCATGACGGCCGTGAGGGGTGCCCTTGCCATGGTTATGGCCTTTACGAGCGGACCATCCCCAAAGTTGCTCATCGCTATGGACTTGAAGATCTGCGTCTCGTTTATGAAGCCTCCTGCCATGCTAATATCTGGGACGTGCCTTCCCTTCTTCTTGAGGATTTGAGCGCACTTCAGCACCTGCGCCTCCAGGTAAACGGTCGGGGTGCTCATCTCGTTCATCATCGGCACGGGGCTCATGCCCGTGCCGCCGCCAGCGCCGTCGAAGGTTATATAGTCCACTTTAGCTTCGGACGCCACCTTCATCGTCCATGCCACATCCTCCGGACCGTAAGCGCCTGTCTTTAACGTGACGTGTTTTGCCCCCTGTTCCCTTAGCCATTCCACATCCTCAACGAAGTCCCTTTCGGCTGGCATGCCGACGCGGCTGTGCCGTTCGAAGCTCTTGATGATCCCCGCCCTGTACGCCTCCTGGACCGTTTTATCTTCCGGATCCGGGATGACTATGTACCCACGTTTCTTGAGCTGGAGTGCCCTGTCAATATCTGTAAGCCTTATCTCTCCGCCTATCGCCTTCGCTCCCTGCCCCCACTTTCGCTCCAACACGTCTACCTCAAGCTTTGATATGGCGTAGACATCCACCCCGAGCCTCTGGTCCTCGACATTCGTCTGAACGGAAATCCCGCCGTACTTGCCATCC
>JAWCKV010000012.1:0-23773 GCA_038851565.1 Hadarchaeales archaeon (SeqCode)
TCGAGACCTACTCGGGCGGGATGAGGCGCAGGCTGGAGCTGGCCTGCGGGCTCGCGAACAGGCCTAGGGTCCTCTTCCTCGACGAGCCGACCCTTGGGCTTGACGTCCAGACCCGCGCCGCAACATGGGACTACATCAGGCGCCTGAAGGAGGAGTATGGCATGACGCTATTCATGACCACCCACTACCTGGAGGAGGCGGACGCCCTCTGCGACAGGATAGCCATAATAGACTACGGGAAGATCATCGTGAGCGGGAGGCCCGGGGACCTGAAGAAGGATCTGGGGGGCGACGTGATAACGCTCGCTGTGAAGGAGCCCGGGGACGCCACCGAGATCATAAGGGGCGTGGAGCACGTCAAGGAGGTCAGAAAGGAAAACGGATCCTACAGGGTAAAGGCCGAGCTCGGAAGGGTGACCGCCCCGGCCATCATAGAGGCCCTGAGGAGCAGGGGTTTCACCGTGACAAAGCTCTCCCTCGCTGAACCCACCCTGAACGACGTTTACCTGGAGTACACGGGAAGGTCGATGAGGGACGCGGAGGAGTCCCCTGAGGCGATAAGGGCACAGAGGTGGCTGATGAGGAGGATACGAAGATGAACGAGTTCAGGCCGAGCAGGCTGCACGGAACCTGGGCGCTCACGGTGAGGGAGCTCAAGAAGTGGCTGAAGGACCCCATCATACTCTTCATGACCATCATCCAGCCGGTGCTCTGGATGGGGCTGCTGGGGAAGGCGATGAACATAGGCGCCATATTCTCCACACAGAACCTCCCGCCAGGCCTTGCAGAGCAGATCATGAGAGGAACCTTTGGCACTGCAGACTACTTCTCGTTCATGGCCATAGGCATGATCTCATTCACCGTGATGTTCACGACCATGTTCAGCGGCATGTCAATAGTGTGGGACAGGAGGCTGGGTTTCCTGAACAAGGTACTCAGCACGCCGGTTTCCAGAGGCGCCATAATATTCTCCAAGGTCCTCAATTCCTCCTTCAGGGCGATGTTTCAGGCGACCCTCATACTGATCATCGCGTTCCTGCTCGGACTGCAGCTGGGTCCGACGTTCGGTCCCCTCAACATCCTGGGGCTGTACGCTGCGGTCTTCCTCCTCAGCGTTGGTCTCTCCTCGCTGTTCATCGCGCTGGCCCTGAGGTCCACCAGGCAGGAGACCCAGATGGCGGTCGTGAACCTGATCAACCTTCCCCTGATGTTCGCAAGCAACGTCTTCTTCCCTGCCTCCATGATGCCGGGCTGGCTACAGGCGATCGCAAACGTCAACCCGGTCAGCTACCTGACAGACGCCCTCAGGCAGCTCACGGTGTGGGAGATGAACCTCTCCTCCCTTATGTTCGACTTCCTCTACCTGGGAGCATTCGCAGCCGTGCTGGCCACCGTCGGCATAGTGCTGTCCTGGAGGTACCTCACGAAGTGATGATATGTGGCTGAGGATTGAAGCGGGACTCAGGGATGAGTTTCCTGAGCTGAGGGCGCTGGCAGGAAGGATTGAGGGGGTGAGGGTTGAGGGGTCCAGCGACGAGCTGGAGAGGCTGAAGGCAGAGGTCATGGAGGAGGTGAGGAGGACCTACAGGCTCGAGACCGTGAAGGACCACCCGGTGTTCAGGTCCTACAGGGACTTCTTCTGGAGGATAGGGATCGACCCCACCAAGGTGAGGCCGGCGGCTGAGGCCCTGATCAGGAGGATCCTGGGGGGAAAGCCGCTGCCCAGGATAAACACCCTTGTGGACGCATACAACCTCGCATCGATAAGGTCGTGCATATCGATAGGGGCGTTCGACGAGGAGCACATAAGGGGGGAGCTGCTGATGAGGAAGGCGAGGGCGGGGGAGGAGTTCCTGGGCATAGGGATGGGGGCCCCTGTCTCGCTGGACGGGAACGAGATAGTGGTGTCCGACGAGGAAAAGATCATCGCCATATACCCCTACAGAGACTCTGAAGCCACAAAGGTCACGGAGGAAACTAAAAACGTGCTGTTCCTCTCGTGCGGGGTTCCGGGAATATCAGCGGAAGCTCTGGAGGGAGCGCTGAAGCTCACGCTGGAATACGTGAAGAGGTTCTGCGGAGGGAGGGAAGAGCCGTAGACCCCGCGCCTTTTTCCCATGGTCTCGTTTCCTGCCGAAGACCCTGTAAAAAGCTGTCAGAAGGCTCGCGCAGACAGCCGCCGTCACCGCGGCTATCACAAGGAGACGGAGCACATCGGGAGCCGGGGTCCACCTGAACGTGTGCCAGTGCTCCGGTGCGTTTCCCTCCCCAGTCATCGTGTTGTAGTAGTAAACGTCGTTGAAGTACGCCCAAACCTCCAGCGCCGGGTACTCATACATCCCAAAGTAATCGTAGGAAATGCCCTGGCGCTCCACCAGGCAAAGGTTTTCATCGTCCCAGTATGGGCCAGAGGTGGCCTCAAGCTGCAGCCACCTGCCGTACACGTATATCTCCGCCCAGGCATGCCCGCCCACCCGATCCCCGAACTGAACCTTCCCGACCGCCACCCTCACGTTCTCGGGCGGCATTCCCATTGACCTGATGACCGAGACCAGGGTGTAGGCCTGGGACTCGCAGTCGCTGGCCTGCATGCCTCTCACAGGGTTGGTGGGATAGAGGGGTGAGTCAGCAAGAAACTCCTGGGGATAGAGCCACCTCTCCTCGACTCCGTGAAGCGTCCTGTCGGAAACCCACACCCACCTCAGCGCTGCCTGGTACGCCTCCTCTACCGACTTCAGCCTCCAGGCCAGCTCCCTGACAGCCGGAGCCCAGGGGGTGACGTAGCTCTGCCAGGGGGACAAATTCTCAAAGTTCTCCTTCGGAACGATGAGGTCGGGAGGGCGCACGTTCTCAACCGGTATGGCCTTTCTCTCGCTCGCCTGCGGGAGGGGCGATGGCATCACGGGCACGTTTTCCCACTCCACGGTGACGTTCTTGGGCCTCACCACGTTGTCCCCCCAGACCACCGGACCGACCGTGATCTCCCCCCGCGGGCCGCGAAGGTTTTCAACGTCTATCCCTCCGGCCGCCCTGGGGTCCTCCCACTCAACTATGACGCGGGGTCTGATGATGAATCCCTCGCGCTGCACAGGGGAGATTATTACCTCCGTTCCCTCCTGCCAGCGGACCATGTTTTCCTCAGGAGTGACCACTATGCTCGACTGTGGCTCCTGCGCCCTCGCGATCGCCGAGGAGAAGAGGGCCAGAAGAATCGCCAGAACTGCCGGTGCACGCCTAAGATTTTTCCACATCCGTCCTGCCCCCCGTATAAACGTACACGGTGCTCGGCTTTCCCCTTCCGCCGAGGCCCCCCGATGCAAGCCTTGTCCTGTCAGTCTGGCGCACGAGCCCCTTTTCCATGAGCTTCTGAACCGTCCGCCAGATGGTTATCTTAGAGGCCCTCGTCAGCTTCATCAGCTCGGGTATCGTGAACTCCTTCAGCTGCATCATGTGTCCGACTACCTCGACGTCCCTGATGGTCATGTCGTGGAACCCGTGCTCCATCAGCTCGGCGGCGGCCTCCCCCCATCCTCTCTGGTACCAGGCGGCGAACACGGCGGCCAGCGCCCCGACGAGCACCCCTATGCCGGCCGCCACAGGCGCGAAGTCCACTGGCCTGGTCTCCGTGAGCGTGGATCCAGAAACGGTGACCGAACCCCCTGTGGAGACCGCTGTCTCGTACGCTTCAGAAGGCACGAGCAGATCCATGACCTCAGGTGCAGGAGACCACTTCACCCCGTAATCGCCTCCGGGCTCCCTGGCCCCCTCGAGTCCCCCCCTTGCGATCTCAAGCCTGTAGTAATCATAACCGTTTTCTCCGGGAACGTGCTCCGATCCGATGATGTCATACTCCTCGTTGTCGATCATCACGCGCTGTCCTCCCCCCTGGATCGTGGCAAGATAGGTGGTCGTGACGACGGTCCCGGAGGGATACGCTGCTGACAGGACCAGATACGACAGGATACCTGAGGCCAGGCAGGCGGCGATGAATATCAGGGCAACCTTAACCCCCCGCACCTCCCTCACCGATATAAGTATCTTTTTTGAAACTTAATATAATTTGTTTCAAAAATGTAACTTAATTTAAATACAGGTGGCACGGATTAAATTTAATTGGTGAAACTAATGAGGGAATGGCTCCTGAGCCTCCTCTTCGCGGTTTCCATCATCGCTGGGATGATTGCGGCGGCATCCGGCGCAGAGCTCCTGGGGATAATGATAGCTTTCTGCCTCCCTGTGGCTGGATGGCTTGTCCTAGAGAGGAAAAGGACCACGCCCACGCTGGCCCTGGCCTTCATCCTCGTGTCCTCAATTGCCGTAGCAGCCAGCCTGCCGCTGGTCAGGTTTGAAGGCGGTGAAAGCGGCACGCCCACATTCATCGGGCTCAAGAGCTTTTCCTCCTATCAGGAGATCCAGGAGTACATTGAGAGCAGATGGGGGTCCACAGGATGGAACGGCCCCTACAAGATATTTTCTGAGATCGGCGCGCCCATGAATCTTGAATCGGCATCTGAGAGGGGCTATGAGTTCGTGATAGGGGGAGAGGGCTCCGGGGCTGGAACCGGCGGGAGGGACTTTTCCACCACGAACATACAGGTGCTGGGGGTTGACGAGGCAGACATAGTGAAGTGCGACGGAACATACATCTACGTCGTCTCGGGGGAGAACATATTCATTATATCCGCCTACCCGCCCGAGGACGCAGAGCTCCTGAGCAACATTGAGGCGGAATATCCGGTCGAGATATATGTGAACGGAGACATGCTCGCTGTAATAGGCTGGGACTATCTCAGGGTGTACGACATCTCTGACAGGAGAAGCCCGAGGCTGGAGAGGGATGTCAAGTTTGAGAACGGATACTACTACAACTCCAGGATGGTAGGCGACTACGTGTACCTCATAATAAACTCGCCGATATACGTGATCTACCCGGTCGAGGGCGGGGAGCCCGGGGAGTGGATAAAGCTGCCGGTAATATCGTGCAACTGGAGCCCGAGGGAGATCCGGCCCGAGGAGATATACTACTTCGAGGACGAGAAGGGCTTCCCCTCCGAGTTCGTCACGATAATGGCCGTTAACCTGAAGAACCGCTGGGAGGACGTGAGGACGAAGACATTCCTGATGAGCTCTGCCCAGAACATCTTCGTCTCCCTGACCAACCTCTACATAACGTACACGGTCTATGAAAACGAGGAGAAGACGGCTGTCCACAGGATCTCCATAGGGGGCGGCAAAATAGAGTACGCGGCAGGCGGAGAGGTCCCCGGCACAGTCCTGAACCAGTTCTCGATGGACGAACACGAGGGGTACTTCAGGGTGGCCACTACGAAGGGAGACGTGTGGAGCGGGACCTCCGTGAACAACGTGTACGTCCTTGACGGCATGATGAACGTTGTTGGCAGGCTGGAGAACCTCGCTCCGGGCGAGAGGATATACTCCGTCAGGTTCATGGGGGACCGCGCCTACATGGTCACATACGTCAGAGTTGATCCGCTCTTCGTCCTTGACCTCTCAAACCCATCATCGCCAGGTGTTCTCGGCGAGCTCAAGATACCCGGCTACTCCGACTACCTACATCCCTACGATGAAGCGCACATAATAGGGGTCGGGAAGGAGACCACGACAAACGAGCAGGGGTTCGAGATATCGCTCGGCGTGAAGATCGCGCTCTTCGACGTGAGCGATCCCGAAAACCCGCTGGAGATATCAAAGTACGTGATAGGGGAGAGGGGCACGGACTCTCTCGCCCTCTATGACCACAGGGCATTCCTCTTCAGGAGGCACAGGAACCTTCTGTCGATCCCTATCGGAGACTGGTGGGGCAGGCAGGAGGCATACATATTCCACATATCGCTTGAGAACGGCATCGTGCTGAGGGGGACGATAGGGCACGGGGAATATCAGGTGAAGAGGATACTATACATAGAGGATGTGCTCTACACGGTATCCGACGCCATCTTGAAGATGAATGAGATGGATGACCTCGATGAGATCGGTGAGGTGAAGCTACCCACCTCAGCCGAGCCCCTGCCACTGTACAAATGGGTGGAGTGAGCCCAGCCATACTTATATTGTCTCCTGCTCTCTCTTCTCTGGCGGGAGCATGAGGAAAGGCATACGGGGAGTGCTTTTTGATGTGGACGACACGCTGGTGAACTCAAGGCCCGCAATGGAGCACGCGTTAAGGATCATCGCCGGGAGAATGGCAGAATTCGCGGGAAGCCAGGGCCCTGAGCAGGGGGTTCAGCGGATACATGCGATGCTCAGGGAGCTCGACGACAGCATGCACGCTGCATTCAGGTACAACAGGGACGAATGGTGGCAGGAAGCGGCCAGGAGACTTGGGAAAGAGATGCCAGCGGATCTTGCCAGCAGGCTGACGCGTGACTACTGGAACATCGTCCTGGAGAGATCGGAGCTCTACCCCGACGCGCTCCCAACCCTCGAATACCTGATGAGGGGGGGATACCTCATTGGAGCGGTTACCGACACCGACGGAACGAAGGGCATCAAGCTTGAGAGGCTGAGGAGGATGGGCCTGATGAGGTTCTTCAGGGTCGTGGTGGTGGGGGGAGAGGATACGAAGGGCGTGAAGCCAGACCCGGAGCCATTTCTTCTCGCCGCAGCCAGGCTCGGTTTAAAACCGGATGAATGCGTGATGGTCGGGGACAGGCCCCACACAGACGTAAGGGGGGCGAGAACGGCTGGCATGCGCGCCATCTGGCTCAGGCGCAGGGAGTGGAATGCCATGGAGCCATGTGATGCCATCATCGATTCTCTGAACCAGCTGCCGGAACACTTGGGGTGAAAAAGATGATCATAGTGATATACGGTCCTCCGGCTTCCGGAAAGTCGACTGTAGCCACGGAGATGGCAAAAAGGCTGGAGGGCGCAAAGGTGCTGACATCGGACGAGTTCAGGAGAAAAACATACAGCAGGTTCCTGAGGGAGGCCTCGCTGCTGGCGGGTAAAGGAAAGCATCTCGTGCTCTCAGGCACCTTCTACAGAAAAGCATGGAGAGACGAAGCCCGCAGAATTGCCAGTGAGAGCGGGGAACGCGTGATATTCGTTCGCCTTAGGTGTTCTCTGGAAACCTGCCTGAGGAGGAACAGGGAGAGGGCAAGCCCAGTTGAGGAGAAGGCCGTGAGGATAATTCACGCGGAGTTCGAGGAAGGCGATGAGGACCTCTCCATAAACACCGAGGTCACAGAAGCGGGGGAGGCTGCCGAGATGATCATAAAACTTCTGTCAGGCGCTGAAGGCTCCCGAGGGGCCTGCCCGCGGAAGAGTTTTTAACCGGAGAGAATCACCTGTTAGGGAGGTGTGGCGAATGCCGATGGCAATAGTTCTGATAGACGCGCATGCCGGAACCGTGAGGGACATCATGGAGGGACTGAAGAAGATCAACGGGGTCGTGGAGGCCTACGGTGTAACGGGCCCGCACGACATCGTGGTCAAGATCGAACTGGGCAGGTTCGAGGATATCGCGGAGACCGTCAGCCAGGTCATACACAAGCTACCGGGCGTGAAGAACACCCTCACGATGTTCGCCTTCGAGCGGATAAAGTAGGGATGCGGCACGTCAGTCCGCCCATCATTCATATCATCGACAAGCTCAGACGATGTCGTGACATCATCCGTGCCATAGTGAATCTCTGTGACCTCAGGATAAATTCATATGCCCGGCGCTGTCTTTCCATTGCGCAGGCAGAGGGGCTACCCCAGATCAAGCCTCTCCCCGTTCCGGAGTATCCGGACCTCCGGGCCCCTCACGCGCTCACGGAAGAAATCTGGATTTTCCGTGTGGACTGGCACAACGACCTTTGGGGAGATCTCCTCTATCATTTCTACCAGCTCCATCGGCGGCGCGTGCCCTGAAGCGTGAAAACCTCCAGTGAAAACCGGCTTTCCATCGTTACCTATCCTGAACCCGACCACCCTTATCCCGAACATGCTGAGCCAGTTCCACAGCCTGCTGAAATCGAAGACGTCCTCCTCGTTGAAGGCCTCGCTGCTCGAGTAGATGTAGAGCCCCCCATCTGGCCTTATGTCGAGGAGGTTGTTGACGTCCCAGAAGCTGAAGCTGACGATGTAGCTTCCCTGGTTTTTTGAAATCTCCTCTGGGCCCAACAGCTTATCCTCATGTGCGCGCGCCACCTGCTCCTCCCACTTCTCCCGCTCCTTTATCGGCTGAAAAATGCGCAGCCTCTCAGTTCTTTCAACCCCGTCCACCGAGCCAACGGCGTCCAGGAGGTAGGCGTCCCTCATTGTGATCACCAGCTGCCGCCCTACCTTTTCCGCTACCCTAATGAAGGTCTCCAGC
This sequence comes from Hadarchaeales archaeon (SeqCode), assembly GCA_038851565.1. Classification (GTDB taxonomy): domain Archaea; phylum Hadarchaeota; class Hadarchaeia; order Hadarchaeales; family Hadarchaeaceae; genus JAWCKV01. Next base: position 8,324 of record JAWCKV010000012.1, read on the forward strand.
CTCTCGAGGTTTTTGGGAGAAAAGTCAGCGATGATCAGCCCACTCTCCCCCTCTGCGGCTTTGAGGCAGTTCTCATACACCCTCTCCTCCGAGTCTCCCCCCTCCCCGGACCTGCTGCACCTGGTGCCCTCTATGACCAGCACACTCGGGCTCAGCTCCGCTGCCTTCCTCAGGAAGCGCCTGGTATCCCCTCCCCTGGCACCGTGTGTCCTCATGTCCCCGGTGTAAACCACCCAGCCTGCTCCTGTCTCCACTGCATAGGCGGAGGCCCCGAACACCGAGTGGTCGACCGGGAAGTGTATGAAACCGGGAGCCTCATCGCCAGCCGGGGCCAGCCTCCCAGGGTCCAACCTCCTGCCGCCCGGGCTCCTCCTCCAGAACTCGGCAAACTTCTCAGGTAACCTGTCCACTATGAAAAAATCCCTCCCCGCGCTGGGCACCTTTTTCCAATCGCTTGCCACGACCATCCTATCTTCCGCATCGCACCTCACCCTGGGGGGAGAGTAAACCGCCTGTGAGTGGAGGTCAGATCTCCCTGAGTCCTGCACCGCCTTAAGGATGGCAGCGGTCATCGCGGTACAGTAAACCGGAACATCAGCCCTGAGGAGGCCTATGCAGCCAGAATGATCAAGGTGGGCATGGGTGAGGAGCACCCCGTCCACGCGAAGCGGGCTGAGCTGGCTCTGATCGAAATCTCCGGGGAAGATGTCTTCGCGATAAATCCTGAAGCGGGGAGCCAGGCCCATAGCGATGTAGTCGTGGATGCCCCTCCTGGACCTGGGCTTAAGGTACTCCTCGTAGTACATTCCCATCCTGTGAAAGTTTATGCCAAAATCGAGGAGGAGCCCTCTCCCCCTGTCCTCCAGGTATATCTTTGAGCCGCCTATCGTGTCAGCACCGTCGAGCACGGTCAGAGAACCTGACAGGATAACACCGGAATGTCCTTTGAGCTATGCAGTTAAAACCGGTGCGGTCCAAAAATCGTCTCCCCAGCATCTCCCCTCGCTCTCCTCTCCCTTGTCTGGATCTGGTCCCCCCGTAGTTTTAACCGTTTCAACCATAATGATATTTAAATCATTTGGTAAAAACCGAAATTTATATAAATAACTCATGGCAATATATAAAGGTGGGGCTGGAGGTGGACCGGGGTCTGCTTCCTGTAGTACTGGCAATTGCTGTAGCTGCGATACTCGTTTTTGCCTGCGGCGGGTCCGGGATATGCCTCAACGGCCTAGGTGAGCAGTGGACAGGCGTTTTCCTCTATCCATTCTCCCACACCGGGACTGATCACCTCCTAACAAACCTCCTCGCCCTGGCGCTGGTTGGTGCGATAGCCGCGGAGCTCGGCATGTCGTGGAAACGTTTTCTTTTGGTTTTCCTTGCGGTCGGGTGGCTCAGCGCAATACCGTTCGTCCTAGCCTTTCCGAGCGTTACCTTCATGGGGCTTTCCGGGGGGATCTACGGGGTCTTCGGAATCGAGCTGCTGGAGATGAGGAAGTACAGGCTTCCGAGCGCACAGATACTCATCGTGTTTCTCCTTGCAACCGGGCTCAGCGCGGGCATAGAGTCCGCCTATGCCTCCCAGCTCAGCACGGGACTGCAGCTCGGGGTCCACCTCCTCGCCCTCTCCCTCGGGGCAGGCATGGGCAAACACATCGTCCCGGTTAACCTGCCAAAGGAAACCGCAAAAATGAACGCCTGGATGAAAAAATAACTCTGCCTCAGTCGCCAAAGAGGGCGTCGAGAATTATCCTGGGGTTGAACTCCAGCAGATCATCATAGCCCTGTCCCGTGCCTATGAAGAGGATGGGCTTCCTTGTCACATGAGATATTGAGAGAGCCGCCCCTCCCCTCGCATCAGCGTCCATCTTGCACAGGATCGAGCCAGTTATCCCGACCGCCTCATCGAACGCCTTTGCCTGCTCCACCGCATCGTTTCCCGTGAGGGCGTCACCGACGAATATCACGGCATCAGGCCTGGTGACCCTGACTATCTTGCGCATCTCGTCCATCAGGTTGGCCTCTGTCTGCATGCGCCCCGCTGTGTCGATCAGCACGACATCCATCTGCTTAGCCTTGGCGTGGGATATCGCGTCGAAGGCCACGGCCGCTGCATCCGCGCCCCTCCTCTGCTTTATCAGGGGCACGCCGAGCCGCTGGGCGTGTATCTCAAGCTGCTCTATCCCGGCTGCCCTGAAGGTATCTGCAGCCGCCACCACCACCCTGTAGCCTCTATCCATCAGGTACTTTGCGAGCTTCGCGATTGTGGTGGTCTTGCCGGTGCCGTTGATCCCCACAAAGACGATGACGGCCGGCTCACCCCTCTCCCTCTTCTCCCTTATAACGCCGTCGAGGTCAAACCTCTCTCCCGGCGTCAGGACCTTCATCAGGGCCCCCCTGAGCACCTCATCCGCCAGCTTCTTCGGGTCCTCCCTCAGGCCTATCCTCCTGCCCACCAGAGAATCCCTAACGCTGGAGATTATCTCATCGGCGACCGGAACTGCCACATCGCTCTCAAGGAGGGCAACCTGCAGATCCCACAGGACATCGTCCAGGTCCTGCGCAGAGAGCTCCCTGCCGGTGATTCGCTTCACGGCCCTCCGCAGTCCGCGCTTGGGCCTCTCAGCAGGGAGAGCCGGAATCCTGTGCTTCTCCTTCTCGGGCTCCTCAACGCGCTGCGGGAGGGCCCTCTCAACCTCCGTCCTGGGCTCCTCAGCCTGCGGGGGGGCAGCTTTTTCAGCCTCCGCCCTGGGCTCCTCCACAGCCTCCTCAGCCGTCTCGGCCTTCCTTCTTATCTTCTCCTTGATCTCCCTCAGCTTCTTCTTGAGTCCCTCGAACATCAGCTTCCTTCCAAAACTCGGCTTCAACCGATTTAGGAGCTACGCCCCGCTACCGCCCTCTGATTCCTTCATGGCCTTGCCGAGCAGCGCATCCCTCTCCGGAATGAGCTTCTCAAGCTGTTCCTCCACCTTCATGGCCTCCGCCCCTATGCTGGTCATGGCCCTCTGTAGCTCATCGGAGCGCTCCTCCAGGAACTTTATCGCATCGTCTATGGGCTTCTCAACCACCACGTCGGCCCCGACCCCAACGAGGACCTTATCCTGTTTTTCGGACCTTGCTGGAACGAAAGTCTCTGGGCCAACCGGAACCAGTATCTCGGTGCCAGGCTGCACCTCCTTCATCCTCCTCAGCGCCTCAACCGTGGCACCTATCGAGCCAACAGCGTCACCAAGGGCCGAGATCTGCCTCCTCAGGAACTCCGCGATCGCGCGGCGCTCCTCTATCTGGGCAGATATCTCCTCCAGCCTCTTCCCCTCTTCCTCAGTCAGGCCATTCATCCGCCTATCACCTCCAGTATCCTCCTATCCTTTACCTCGCCAGGACCTATTTCAACTATCTCCTCTATGTTTATCTGGTTTCGCTTCACCTTGTGCCTGCTTCCGATGAGGGAGTACGTTCTCTCCAGGGCCTGGGACTCGGAAAGAGCGGGCACCTCCTTGGTGAACCTCTGCAGGTCCAGGCCCTGTCTGAACCACCCCCTGATCCTGTAGACCTTCATCTGACCACCTCACACGAAGCCCAGCGCGCTCTCTATTCTGCCGAGCTCGGGCCCCGTTGTGCTGAGCCCGACGAGCGCGCCGTTGGAGTTTGCGACCATGCACAGGCCAACCAGCTTCACGCCCCCGCAGGCCGTCCCAACGTCCACAGGGACCCCCAGCACCCTCTCGGCACGCCGTATCTCGTCCTCCGTCGCATCCGGGCTCACGAGCGCCCCCTTCCCTGTTGCCACGCCCGCAGCGCCGACGTTCTTCAGTCCACCGAGGGTGCCCCTTTCGACCTTGACCCCCAGAGCCTTTTCTATCTCGGCCACCACCTCGGCAGGAAGGTCCGGGCTCACCAGCGCTCCCCTGTCGTTCGCGAGGACCATGTTCCCGAATGCCGTGTGCTTTCCGGGCAGGTACTTCACCTCGGGAGGTGATCCCTCACCTCGCACGGCCATATCAAACACCTCGGAGCATATGAGCGAGGATGAGTTCCCGGCCGTGAGGATGCCGACTAGAGGGCTCCTGCTCAGGTTCCCCCTGAAGGCTGGCACTCCCAGTGCCTCGACCACCCTGTCCCTCTTCCATGACATCGTGTCAGGAAGAACTGCGAATGAATCCGTGCAAACCGAGAACGCGCCTATGAAGGGCACCCTGCCGAAGCTCATCCTTACCATGCGCAAGATGCTCCACCTACTCAGCCAGGAAGGCGTTCACAGTCCCGTCGTCCTCCTTCACCGCCCGCACCCTGACCCTGGATCCCGGCTTCTGTATGCTCCTCCCCCACAGCCTCTCGTTCAGCTTTCCATCCAGCCTCACGACCTCTGCCTTCATGTGCCTGCGGAGAAAGTCCCTGACGAGCACGGCTGCCCGCTTTGCCCTCACGTTCCTGGGGGCATCTTTGACATCTCTGAGCGGTATGACGTAGATCCTCTCCTCAGGCAACGCACCACCTCACGGCTTTATGCTTCCCCTTCTCCACTGTCTTCTCTTTGCGCTCGACCTTATCCTTCCCCTGGTCTTAACCATCACCCAGACCGGAGCCCTCTTCGAGAGCCTCGCGGCCCTTCCGAGCCTCCTCTTGAGCGGATACGGCCTGTTCCTGGCCATCTCATATCCTCCTTATCCTGAACTCCCTCCTCTTTGACTGGAGCCTGTCGAGTATGGTCTTCAGCTGCTCATCGGTGATCTTTGATGTTATCCTGCCGGACTGCGCCAGCTGAATTAGCTGGAGCTCCAGCTGCTCGGCGAACTCCGGCTTCACCATCCTTATGTTCGCCAGCCTGTTGCGCGCCTCGGGGGTGAGGATCTCCTGAAGGATCGCCCTCTTCTGTATCTCGTACTGCCTCCTGAGCTCGGCCTGGCGCCTCTGCTCCTCGAGCCTCGCCTGGTACTCAAGCATCTTCCTCCTCTTTATCTCCTCAAGCTCTGCCTCATCAGGCTCAGGTTCCACCCGCCTCACCTCTAAGCTTCTCCGCCAGGCCCTCCAGAAGCGAGGAGCCCTTGGACGTGAGCTTTCTGCCGCTCCTCTCTGCCTTGGTCACGAGCCCGGCCCTCTCAAGCTGCTGCAATACTGTCCTCACTATCTTCCCACCTCCCCTCCTTGAGTGCTCCGGGGCCTGTCCCCTGTTCTGCCTCCCTCCGTAATACGTCCTGAGCCTCGAGACGCCCACCGGTCCGTCCAGGTATATCCTCCTGAGGATCGAGGCGGCGCGAACGTACCACCAGTCGGGCTGCTCCGGCGGCCTCTCCCTGCTCGCGCCGGTCTTCACGTACCTGCTCCACTCCGGGGGCCTCACCTCACCGAGCTTCTTCAGCTCCTCCTTAAGTGCGCCTATCAGCCTGTCCGCCCTAACCTCCCGCACAGACATGCCATCACTCCACAGTCTCCTAACCTTCTCGGTTTATCGATATTAATTCTTTCGTGAACCGTTGAGCATCTCAATATATATACCATATCGGACGAATGGGCATGGAGGTATTAAAAAATGAGCCAGAGAGGAATGGCTACGCTTGTGATCGTAGGAATCGTCGTTGCTGTGGTTGTGGTTGCAGGTGTTGCTGTGGCGGCCGCAATAGTGCTGTCGGGTGGTGGCATAGGCGGTGGCGGAGCAGGCGGAGGCGGCGGCATAAATATCGCACAGGCCACGAGCCTGCAGTTCGACGTTGAAGCGAGAGACGCCTCCGGCAACATGGTGACATCGGGAACGTGCTACATGAAAAACATTGGACAATCTAACGCAAAGATCAGGATGGACATGACCGCTCAGGGGACGCAGGTCAAGATCATCATAGATGCCGCCTCACAGAAGTTTTGGCTTTGGAGCGGGGAAACCGGCTGGATGGATATGTCGGGGTATATGAACCCTGACGTCTACGAGTCCATGGCCCAAGGCTATCGATCGAGTCTGTCCAACTGGGGTGGGACGGGAGAGTACACATATACCTCTTCAGAAGGACACTCCGTGAGAATCTACAACATCCACGTCAACCCGGCGCTCAGCGATTCCCTGTTCACGCCAAGCTGAGCCAAACTATGAGACTTCAATAAATGGAGGGCCTTTGGCCCTCTTTATTTTTGTCGTAGGGCAAACGAATCACCCTGCCGCACCTGAGGCAGGTTATGGTCAACCTTCCCTTTTTTATACGGACCCTGCACGTCAGACCCGGGACCCACACCGTAAGGCACTTCCTGCAGAACCTTCTCCTGAGGTCCGCAGGCAGCCCGAGCCTCCGCCTCGTTTTTATCCTCCACGCGAGCCTGACATACCTCTCCGACAGCTCCGGCCTGCGCCCTATCTCCTCCTCCGCCATCCGGAGAAGGGACCTCACGCGCTCGAGCAAGGCCTCCCTTTCCTCAATTGCCATGGAGCCTCTCACCCTGAAGTCCCAGTCTGTCCTCATATGCATGTATCGCCCTCGCGACGACGGTGGGCGCGGTCAGAAGGTCCGGGTCCACACAGACGAGTTCATCTGCCAGCTCGTCGACCGGGGACAAAAAATCTCCATGCGGAAAGCCGCCCACTATCGCGCACGCATCTTCATCCCTGCCCAAGTCCCTGAAGATGGATCCCCACTCCCTTTTTTTCCCCTTATCGGTGAACACCACGGTCCTCCTCGGAGAAATCCCCCTCACCGCATCGCTCAGGGTGGCACGTTCAAGCGTCAGCAGGGGGCTCTCCGAGGGAGCCTTCCCGTTCATGAAAAGATGCTCGAGCAGTCCCTCGAACCTGTTCTGGGAGACCGGGAGCCTCGTCGATGGGTCCACCCTGATGAGCAGGTTGTGCCTCGTGTGAACGTAAACCCTCAGCAGTCCGGACCTGTTCAGGGGGGAGTCCAAAGCCAGGAGGAGGGAGAAGTGAGCTATGTCTGGCCTTCCCCTGCGCTCCCGGTCCGGAAGCCCGCGCATCGCCGGATAGTGAAGGCTGGAGTTCAGTATTAGCTCTGTTGGCCTTCTGCCCCTCTTCATCGCATGGTGCCTTATCACCCTGTGCGTCGATATCTCCGGGGGAACTGTCTCGACCTCCGAATCCGCGAGGATCAGGTGCAGCATGCTCTCAATTTAAAATCCACGCCGCTGAATATTAACCGAATGGAAACTCAATCAAAACCTGCCATGGAGGACAACCGTGTTTCCGATAAAGGATGAGAATCCCGCCAGGAGCAGGCCGATCCTCACATATGCGCTGATCGCTGCCAACGTGGGTATATTCCTCCTGATGATCGCGAGCGGATCCTTCGATGAGTACATCTACAAATTTGGGATGCGCCCCGCGGAAATACTGAAAGGAATAAATCTCCACACGGTGCTCACATCCATTTTCCTACACGGCGGGATACTGCACATAGTCTTCAACATGTGGTACCTGTGGATATTTGGGGACAACGTCGAGGACCGGATGGGGAGGGGGAAGTTCATCGCATTCTACCTGGCAGCCGGCGTCGCTGGAGGGATATCCCACGCCCTCTCCGATCCATCCTCCTCCATACCAACGATCGGAGCCTCGGGTGCCATCTCTGGAGTACTGGGGGCGTACGTGGTGTTCTACCCGTGGGCAAACGTCTACACGGCCGTGGTATTCCTATATCTCCTGAGGATAGTTGCAATTCCCGCCCTGATAGTCATAGGAGCATGGTTCGCCCTGCAGCTCCTCTCCGGGTCCATAACCTGGCTGTCCGGCATCTCCACAGGGACGGCATACTGGGCCCACATAGGAGGCTTCATCTTTGGACTCGTTGTCGCTCTCATCATGAGGGAACTGAAGAGGGGGAGAGAGGACAGCTCAAGCTGAAAGACAGGAACCGAGCAGAAAGCCCAGAAGCCCGATGAGCATCCCGATCAGGGTCATCCTCCGGTAGGGGGCCACGCTCTGACCTGGCCTTGTGACCATCGAAAACGCCACGAAGATGAAGATTATCGCGGCGATGGCGACAGGCACAAGGTAAAACGGATTCATGAGGTATGGCTCGGGACCGAAAACGAACGGGATGGGGCTCAACAGGGCGGCAGCAAGAAACGTGACGGACGAGAGCACCCGCGATCTCCCCTCGCCCAGCATGGAGGGGAACGACCTCACGCCCGCCTCCCTGTCCCCGGGCAGGTCGATTATGTCCTTCATCACCTCCCTGCCCAGACCTGACAGGTAGGCCATGATTGAGAGGATCACCGTGCTTGGGGGAACTGAGGAGACCGCAACCCCGCCGAAGACAAACGGGATGGCCATCATGTACGCTATGTAGAAGTTGCCGATGAGCTTGAGCTTCTTAACCCAGACATCGTAGAATACCGCAAATGCCGCGGTTATCAGGGCTATGAAGAAGCAGATGAAGTTAACCAGGAGGGAGCAGGCGAGCCCAGCCGGCACAAGCACGAGGAAGGCGCCCAGAGCAGTCCTGGGGGACAGGTCACCCCTCACGAGGGGTCTGTCCATCCTTCTGTTTCTCCGGTCTATTTCGATGTCCATATAGTCGTTGAGCGCAAATGCACCGGCGCCAACGAAAAACGCGGTGAGGGAGGCCAGCGTCAGGTGCCAAACGTTCTGGAGCAAAAGCCCGCCCGAGATGGCATACCCTATGACAACGCCCGCCGCCAGCATCACGTCGTGATCCAGCCTCAGCAGCTGCCACAGGGCCGCCAATCTCTTCATCAGGGAAGAATTGGAAACCATGTGTTATAAACTACAGCGGAATTGCTTTATACATGAAAATTTCAGTTCAAGGATATGAAGGGGGAAAATATGGGGGGGAAGGCGCTGAGGCTGCTGATCTTCGGGCCTCCGGGCTCGGGGAAGGGAACCCACGCCGCAAGGCTTGAGCCGTTTCTTGGAACCAGGGTGATATCCACCGGGGACCTCTTCAGGAAATCAGTTGAGGACGGATCAGAACTCGGGAGGAGGGTCAAGGAGTACCTCGACAGCGGGAGGCTTGTGCCGGATGATCTCGTCATAGAGGTCGTGAGGAAGGAGATGAACTCCCTAGGCGAAAGGGGAGTGATACTCGACGGCTTCCCGAGAACGGTCCAGCAGGCGAAGGCGCTCGACGGGATAATGAGGGTGGACGGGATCATCCACATGGACATACCAAAGGAGACCATCGTGCAGAGGATGGCTGCCAGGAGGACATGTGAGGGGTGCGGCAGGGTGTACAACCTCATGGTCCTAAAGCCGAAGGTTGATGACATCTGTGATGAATGCGGCGGAAGGCTGACACAGAGGAAGGACGACCTCCCCGAGGTGATCGAGCGGAGGTTCAGGGTATTTCAGGAACAGACAGCACCCCTCCTCGAATACTACAAAAACCGTGTGCCCGTGATCAGGGTCACGTACACGGACCCGGGCATAGCCCCCGAGCGTGTTACCTCCATGATACTGGAGGGACTCAAGAGGGCGGGGCTTTACTCGGAAAAATCCTGATTTTCCCGGGCTCTAACGCGGACAGCATTCTCCCCTCGGGATCTTATCGCCGTGAGGGCAGACCTCCGGGTGATTCAGGAACGTGCATATGAAATCGGCTGATCTCTCGGAGAGGTAATGCTCCGCGCCGCAGACGGCATGCTCGATGTCATCCGGGTCCATCCCGACCACCCTGACCAGAAGGACCTCCATCAGCCTGTGATTTCTCACCACTGCCCTAGCCCTTCTCTCCCCCCTCTTCGTAAGGCTCACGCCCCTCCTCCTGTCGTGCCTCACGAGGCCGTTATTTCTCATCTTGTCTATCATCTGAACAACGCTTGGGGGTGCCACCTTCATGCTTCTCGATATGTCCCTCACCCTTACAGACCTGCCCCGCTCCGATGTTAGAGCCCAAAGCGCCTCAAGGTACTCGTCTACGCTAACGGACTCCATCTGGTCTTCCTCTCCTTTCCGCCCATGCCGATGTACACCGCAACAACTGCCAGGATCACCACCACAAGTACCTCTAGAAGTCCCTGCAGCAGGAGCCTGAGGATTGTGCCCACAGATATCGCGGTGGCCATCATCACCAGAGATGCCTTCACCGTGTCCTTTATCCCGATCTCCTTGAGAAACACCGCAAACGTGGCAACGCACGGGAAGAACATCACCAGGACCGCAGACGCCACTATCAGCTGTCCCGCGCTGAGACCGAGGGGGATGAGCATTCCCACCGCCACATCCTTTCTGAGAAATCCTACCACAAGCGCCGCAGCTGCTTCGGGCGGGAGGCCGAGGAGCCCCACAACGACTGGCGATAAAACCTCTCCGATCACGCCTATTATGCCCAGCGAGTAAAGCAGGTTGGCTATCAGGACGCCCAGCAGCACGAAAGGCACCCCTTCGAACAAGAAGCTCTTCGTCCTCATCCAGAGCTTCTTCAAGAAAATGCCCATGTGCGGCCTTCTGTAGGGCGGAATCTCGGTGAACATCTCCGGACTCTGCCCTTTCATCATCCTGTTGAGCAGGAGTCCCAGCGTTATCCACACGAGGAAGAGCGTGGCGAACAGGATTATCAGAGGAGCAACCCCGTAGGGCCCCAGGAGTCCGAAGATCATGGCGAGCTGAGCGGTGCATGGAATTGCAACCCCCAGAAGGGTGAGGGCTATGAACCTCTGCCTCCTCGTCTCCAGAATCCTGGTGGAGAGCGCACCGGGCACGTTGCACCCCATGCCCAGCAGCATCGGCACCATGCCCAGTCCATGCATTCCGATCCTGTGCATCCCAGTGTCCACGAGCACCCCGAGGCGCGAGAGATAGCCGCTGTCCTCCAGCAAACCGAGGAGGATGTAAAAGGCAAACACGTATGGAAGGACAACAGCAAATGGGACGAACAGACCGGTGGTGATAAGACCCATGGACTGTATGAAGTCTATATCCCCGCCAACCAGCCTTCCGATGAGAATGTCGTGGATCAGGTTGCCTTGACCCAGCATGCCGCTCAGTCCTTTGACAAGGACACCGTAGGAGTTGAAGAGCGGACTCATCACTAGGGTGCTCAGTCCCTCGCCGATTAGCCGCACGAAAAGGAACATGCCTACCATGATCAGGATGGCGATCGGTATTCCCGTCTCCGGCCTTATCGTTATATCCGATATCCTCTCAGACAACGTGTGGTGCCTGTGCGAAACCCTCTGCACCTGCTTCACTATGCTCCCGATCTTCCTCCACCTTCCTGGCTCAGTGAGCTTCAGGGGTTGTGTCCTTGCCCTTGGGATCTCCGCCACAAGCCTGTCTATACCCTCGCCGGTGAGCGCCACGGTAGGCACCACGGGCACGCCCAGCAGCCTCTCGAGCTTTTTCACATCTATGCGGATTCCCTTGTGCTTGGCCTCGTCCCACATGTTCAGCGCGACCACGACCGGCACATTCTTCTCGAGAAGCTGGAGCGTGAGGTACAGGTTCCTCTCGAGGTTGGTCGCGTTGATGACGTTTATCACCACATCGCCCTCCTTCAGCATCCTCGCCGCGACCATCTCGGCATCGCTTATGGGCTCAAGAGTATACGTTCCCGGAACGTCGATGAGCTCGGCCTCCTCAGCTCCGACCCTGATCCTCCCACGGGTGAACTCCACGGTTGTTCCCGGGTAGTTGGATACCATGACATCCGTGCCGGTGAGCCTCGAGAATACGACGCTCTTTCCAACGTTTGGATTGCCCATCAGAAGTACTCTCAATCCTCCACCTCCACCAGGATCTTCCATGCCATGCCATGACCTATCGCGAGCTGGGAGCCCTCCACCTCGAGCACCATGGGGCCCCTGAAGGGCTGGGAGGTCACCACCTTCACCTTCTTTCCGGCCCTTATCCCAAGCACTGCGAGCCTCCTCTGGAGCCCTGCCCCTCCGTATACCTGAACGACCTTTCCGCTCTCTCCCTCCCTGAGCTCCGTTAGAAGCCTGCGCAAGACTATCACCACCCAAATTAGGCGTGCCTAATACTCTACACAAACGCTGCTTATAAAGTTGCAGGGGGAGTTTAGATGGTGGTATCTGTGTTTCTGAAGACCAGGATAATTTTTGGAAATGCCGTGGCTGCCCTGCGGGCGATTGGCCTCCAGGGCAGGGGACTGCTGTGCTCGCGGCGTCACCTGAACCTGTATCTGCCTGATGACCTCGAGCTCGAAAGGCTGAGCATGGGGCCCGAGCCCGTGATAGACGACGTGCGGGAGCACTGGAGGAGGGTGGAGGGGAAGAGCTTCAGCTACGTTCTCGCCATAGGGGGCGGAAGCGTGATGGACGCCGCAAAGGTGCTTGCCGCCCTCATGACGAACGGAGGGGATCCGGCCGAGTTCCTTGGCGAGGAGAGGATAAAAAAGGACCCGGTGAGGCTCATAGCCGTTCCGACCACGCACGGGTCCGGAAGTGAGGTGACCAAGTACGCTGTTCTCAGGACGGGCGATGTGAAGCGCTCCATAGTATCCGAGAGGATATGTCCCGAGACCGCGGTGGTGGACGTGGATCTGACGATGGGGCTTCCGAGGGACCTCACCATCCACACGTCAATAGATGCGCTGTGTCACAACATCGAGGCGTATCTCACGAGGTTCTCGGATCCCGTGGTAGACGTGATTTGCGAGGCAGGGATAAGGAACTTCATTGATGGGATAGACGGGGCTGTTGCGGACGAGAGGCCCATGAGGGAGAAGATGGTGCTGTGCTCCGTGCTCGGCGGCATGGCGATAAACGCGGCGCAGGCCTATCTGGTCCACGCCCTGAGCCATGTGCTCGGCGCAAGGCTTGACGTTCCCCACGGCCTCGCTAATGCCGTGTTTCTCCCCGGATTCCTCAAGTTCCACGCCGGGCACAGGAAGATGAAGTCGCTGGAAAGGAACATCGGAAGAAACGTCGCCTCAGAAATTGAGCGCGTCTATGAGAGGTATGGTGTGAAGAGGTTGTCCGAGATCGTGGACAGAGCTGAGGCCGAGGAAATAGTGAAAAAAGCGTACGAGAACAGGAGGCTGATGAGGGCAGGGGAGAGGGAGATCACGCTGGACGACCTGAGGGAAATTGTCTCCCTCTGTCAATAAGAACCGGAAAACCGCCGGTAACCCGGTTCACATGATGTCCCTTCTTCTCATGACCAGGATGTTCAACCCGAAAAGGAATACGAAGTAGACCGCTATCACCAGCGTGCTTATAATTAGGTCCACATTCCCCATCGCCCTTCCGAACAACGTGGCAGGCCCCGGCATCGATGCCCCTCCGAAGGCGTTCACCGCGCCTGCCGCGTACGTCAGGATGAACCATGGAGAGTGGCCCATGTCGATCAGGAATATCTGAAGTAGCGGCATGCAGAGGAAGAGGACCGCGAAGAGCAGGGCTCCAGCGACCACGCCGCTGCGGAAAATAAAGCCGAAGAGGAACATCAAGGCCAGGACGGCGCACCCGTAGAGAAGGGCGGGGACCAGGGAGAGGAGAAGCCCGGCGGGCACCGTGCCGTAGACGTAAAACGTGGCGACAGAGCATCCCAGATAGAATATCAGCACGGCGCAACACACGTATAGCAGCGAGGCCATGAATTTTCCCGCCATCAGCACGGAGCGCCTTACTGGGTTGGAAAACAGGAGATATCCTGTCTTGCTCTCAAACTCGGAGGTCACGTTGTTCGCGCCGAAGATGATCGCGGCCAGGGGGATGAGGAGAAAAACGGGAAACAGGAAGGAGGCTGCAAAGGTCTCGGCGGTCTCCGGCCTGATCGGCGCAAGCACGAGCATCATCATGACTATCACCGATGCCACGGCGACCAGGGATATGTTTCCCAGGACCGACTTCCAGTTCTCGAAGCCCGCCTCGAACTTCGCGACGATCAACATTTGCTCGAAATCGCTGGGTAGCGCCGGCATGTGAACTACTCCTTCACAAGCTGTAGATAGACCTCCTCAAGGGCCCCGGCCGAGGGCCTGAAGGAGACCACCCGGGCCCCTATCTCCCTCACGAGCTCCGCGTGCAGCTCCGCGCACCTCTCCCTATCCCCCTCAAAGTTTATCCTCAAGAGGTGCCCGCCGTCTCCGTCCGCAGACACGGATCTCACCCATCTGATGTTCCTTATCTTTTCCAGCTGCTGCTCCGAAATGGGCCTCAGGGTTTCCACCTCAACCACCTGAATGTTGAAGATCCTCTCGAGGTTCTCTATCCTGTCGTACGCGAGCAGCTTCCCCCTGTTTATCAGGGCAACCGTGTCGCAGACCTCCTGAGTTTCATAAAGCATGTGCGAGGAGAAGAGCATCGTCTTTCCGCCCCTCACCAGCTTTTTTATCAGATCCCTCACCTGCCTTATGCCGCGGGGATCCAGCCCCAACGCGGGCTCGTCCAGGATCAGCACGGAGGGGTCGTGCAGGATGGCCTGCGCCAGCCCCAGCCTCTGAACCATCCCAAGCGAGAACTTCTTTATCTTGGTCTTTGACCACTCGGCCAGCTTCACCAGCTCGAGGCACTCCCTGACCCTCCTGTCGAGCTCAGGAGGCCTGATCCCGCGGAGTTTCCCAAAATAGCGCAGGATCTGTACGGGCGTGTGATTCGGGTAGAAGGCCGGCACCTCTATCAGACATCCCACATCCCTCAGGGCGTTTTTCGTGTCCCTGAAGGAATTGAAACCGTTTATGTAGGCGCTGCCGCCTGTGGGGCGGATGAGCCCGCAGAGGAGCTTTATCGTTGTTGACTTTCCGGCGCCGTTTGGCCCCAGCAGCCCCACGCACCTTCCCCTGGGAACCCGGATGCTGAGGGAGTCCAGCGCCAGCAGGGATCCGTATTTTTTCGTCAGATTCTTCGTCACAATTGCCTCCACGCTGTTTCCCCCTTCACGTTTGGAGTTCAAACGTGGCCTTGGATGACCCCACAACAGAAAGCCGCATGCTCCGGCTGGCCCCTTGCGTCAACTTACTCTCCTCCGTGTTTTTCACTCCCAACTCCGGTCCAGCCAGCCCCCACATCTACACGACTTCAAATCATTTAAGCTTAATTATTGAGGTAGCGGGTTACCACGAACGAGAGGTGCGGCAGGCGGGATTCGAACCCGCGCCGCAGGCTTGGCAAGCCTGTGTCCTTTTTGGGGGATGTCCCTAACCAAGCTAGACTACTGCCGCACCTTTTGAGAGTATTGTGGGAGGAGAAATAAGCGTTATCCCGCCGCACGGTCATCTGACCAGCATTCCCACGAACTGGGACCCCATGGAAAAAGAGACGGTAAAGATCAGAACCGCTAGGGGCACGCTTGATCCGACCGCCATCAGCTTTGGCGAGGGCTGGCCCCCGAACTCTATCTCCACAGCAAGCCAGTTGAGGATCGCACACAGCATCAGGGCGTAGAGGCCCATCGCAAACGCGAAGACATCAGAAGGCAATGATGCCCACCCGAAGAGCCTGAGGCCATGTATCCTCGAAAGCGATGAAAATATGCTCGCGGTTACCCCGGCTATCAAGGGCGCAAAGATCGTGGCCACGGACCTCATCGAGCTT
>JAWCKV010000013.1:0-22273 GCA_038851565.1 Hadarchaeales archaeon (SeqCode)
TACGATGAGATAATGCGCCTTTCCTTCCTCGGGCCCTTTGAGGACATCCCGCTCGAGCATGGCCTTTTCAGGTCGGCTGGCGCGTTGTGGCTGGAGCGTGGCGTGAGGGAGCTTAGAAAGTTCGGCAGGGGCATCGTTATCACCTCGGCGAGCATGAAAAACATCAACGAGGAGACGCTGAGCAACATATGGACGCTTGTTCATCTTGGAAGTCGTGATCCGTCAGAGGTTGAGGCGGCCCGGATATTTTTCGGCGATGACTCGAAGAGGATACTGGAAACGGGAGAGGGCAGGGCCCTCGTGCTGAGCCCCCACTGCAATTATGGGCTGCCCTTTCTGGTCAGGCTGGATCGATGATCGCCCTGGCTCCCGGAGGCGGACTGTTTCACGTTTCGGGGCAGTCGGGCTTCCAGGGAGCCATGGTCAGGATCTTTCGGACTATGTCGGGATAGGTGGCGATGAACCTGAGCTCATCCGCAACCAGCGGCTTCTGGTTGTGGACGTTCGCGTATCTGACGAGCTCCAGAATTTCAGTTGCGGTCTTCTCGTCCTTGAACTCTATCTCCAGCTTCTCGTACACGTTTCTGAATCCCTTTATGCCTGAGTACTCACCGACGGTTATCTGGCGTCCCGTCTCTATTATCTCCGGCTCCCCCCTGCCGAGCTCCTCGAAGTCGTAGAGCTCGTAGTTCCTCCTGTCCTTCAGTGCGCCGTCAGCATGTATTCCGGACTCGTGGGCGAACGCGTTTGCGCCCACGCCTGGCTGATTTATCGGGATCGGAACGTCGAAGGCGTATGCGGCGTACTTGCAGATCTTCCATGCCATCTTCAGGTTTATCCTCTCATCGAGCTTGTACTTGCCCCCGATCCCGCTCCCGTATTTGAGGGCAAGGATCACACCAACGAGGTCAGCGTTCCCCGCCCTTTCGCCCATGCCGTTCACGCACGTGTTTATGTATGCATCGACGCCCGCATCGTTCGCCCCCATGGCGCCGCACACGGAGCTCGCAACCGCCATCCCCAGGTCGTTGTGGCAGTGTATCTCGATTGGCATCTTCGTGGCCTCGGCCAGCCTCTTGACCCTCTCATATATGGAGAAGGGGCTGTCATAACCGAGCGTGTCGCAGTACCTGAGCCTGTCAGCCCCGGCATCCCTCGCCGCATTCGTGAACTCTATTAGGTAGTCCATTCTTGTCCTCGACGCGTCCTCTGCGTTCACCCCCACGGTCTCCGCCCCAAGTTCCTTCGCTAGTTTCACTGCGCCCACCGTCTCCTCTATAACTCTTCTGTGATCCAGCTTACCCTGGAACTTGTGCATTATCATCTGATCTGAGGTCGATATGGAGACGTTGAGGTGCTTTATCTCCGGAACAAGCTCGAACGTGAGCCTGACGTCCTTCTCGATCGCCCTCAGCCATCCCCCGAGCCTCATGTCCCCGAAGGCGCCCATCCTGTGCAGCTCGAGGTTTGCGTTCAGGTAGTTAGTTTCGTGACGGGTTATGGGGAAACCGAACTCCGACTGAAATATTCCCATCTTGCTGAGGTACAGATTTATCATGGTCTTCTGAAGCTTGGAGAGGCATATTCGCGATGTTTGGACCCCGTCCCTGTTCGTGACATCTATTATGGATATCTTCGGCACATCGCTCACCTCAGTTTCTTCAGGAACTCCTCGAGCCTGTTCATTCCCTCCTCTATCTCCCCCATCGACGCCGCAAAGGAGATCCTCACCGCCCCATCGTCCCCGAAGGCTGCCCCTGGCACCACCGCCACACCCGCCTGCGCCAGCAGCTCCTCGCAGAAGGCGCAGGAGCCGTCCAGCGTCCTTCCGTTTGCGGTCCTCCCGATGAGCTCGGAGATGTCCGGAAAGGCGTAGAATGCTCCCTGAGGCGGAACCAGCTTTATCCCCTCCATCGCATTCAGTCTTTTTACTATATAGTCCCTTCTCCTCTCAAATTCATTTCTCATGGTTTCCACGCTTTTCTGGTCCCCGGTCAGGGCCTCAACTGCCGCCTTCTGACAGAATGAGGTGGGATTGGAAGTGGAGTGGCCCTGGAGGTCGTCCATCGCTCCTATTATCTCAGCAGGTCCCGCCGCGTAGCCTATCCTCCACCCCGTCATCGAGTAAGTCTTTGATACGCCGTTGACCGTTATTGTGAGCTCTTTCAGCTCCGGGCTGAGGGAGGCGAAGCTGATGTGCCTGAGTCCATCGTATATCAGCTTCTCGTATATCTCGTCCGATAAGCAGTATATGCTGTGCTCTGCCACCACCTCTCCGATCGCCTTCATCTCATCCCTGGAGTAGACAGCTCCGGTCGGATTGCATGGGGAGTTCAGGATGATCAGCTTGGTCCTTCTGGTGATTGAGGATCTCAGGTCCCCTGCGGTCAGCTTGAGCCCTGTGTTCTTGGTCTCAACGAGCACGGGTTTGGCTCCCACCATCTTCACCATCTCAGGATAGCTGGTCCAGTAAGGGGAGGGAATTATGACCTCGTCCCCTTCGTCGCACATCGCGAGGAGGACGTTGTATATCGAGTGCTTCGCGCCGCAGGACACGATTACCTCATCCGGGCTGTAGTCTAGGCCGTTCTCCCTTTTCAGCTTCTCACATATCGCCCGCTTCAGCTCGGGTATGCCTCCCGTCGCCGTGTATTTTGTGAAACCGGAGTCAAGGGACCTCTTCGCGGCCTCCTTGATGTTTGCGGGCGTGTCGAAGTCCGGCTCCCCGGCGCTCAGGTTTATCACGCTCACGCCTCCGGCGCGAAGCTCCTTTGCCCTTGCGGATATCCCCAACGTCATCGAGGGGGATATGGAGAGGGCCCTCTTTGAGAGCGGAGCCTTCATGGTATTTCCTCACCCGTTAATCTTCTCAGCGCCTCTATATACTTCCTGCTCGTGGCCAGCACAACCTCTTCCGGCAGGCTGGGTGCGGGCGGGCACTTGTTCCACCCAATGCTTTCCAGGTAATCCCTGGCGTACTGCTTGTCGTAGCTGATCTGTGCCCTTCCTGGTGAGTACTGGTCAGCTGGCCAGAACCTCGAGGAGTCCGGCGTCAGTAGCTCATCGATCAGCATCAGCTTTCCATTATGCAGTCCAAACTCGAACTTCGTGTCAGCTATTATGATCCCTCTCTTTTCGGCGTATTTGGAAGCCGCCGTGTACACCTCAAGGCTCTTCTCCCTTACTCTTTCGGCCAGATCCCCACCTATGGTACGCGCGACCTCCTCGTATGTCATGTTGACATCGTGTCCCTCTCCGGCCTTCGTGGTGGGCGTGAATATGGGCTCGGGCAGGCGGTCCGACTCGGAGAGGCCGGAGGGAAGTCTTATTCCGCACACCGTCCCCTTCTCCCTGTACTCCTTCCAGGCGGAGCCAGAGATGTATCCTCTGACAACGCACTCAACGGGCAGTGGCTTCGTCTTCCTGACTATCATAGATCGGTTCCTCAACACCTCGTGGGCCCTGAGTTCCTCGGGAAACTCGTCGAAGTTGCAGGTAATAACGTGGTTTGGCACTATTCTCTCCGTGAACTTGAACCAGAAGCACGATATCCTAGTTAACACCTCCCCCTTGTACGGTATCCCGTTCGGCAGGACGACATCGAAGCACGATATTCTGTCGGTGGCAACCATGAGCAGCCTGTCCCCTAGGTCGTACATGTCCCTCACCTTCCCCCTCTTGAATAGGCGCAGTCCGGGCAGGTCCGTGGAAAGGACAACTTTCATTTTATCACCGGGAGGTCGAGCGGATTGATATAGTCCCCGAATTTCTCCTTTGCGGCGAGTAGACGCTTCCTCTGTCCTTCCAGCACCTCGTAGAGCCTTCTTGGAGCTTCTGGCACCTGCTCTGAAAAGAACTTTGTGACCCTCTTCAGCTTTGCGAGGTTCTCAGGAACCCTTATCGTGAAGTTCCTCACGTATTCCTCTTCCGTGTAATCCACTTCGCGCACCTCTCTGAACAGCTTCCTTAGGTCCTCGTAAAGCGGTATCAGTCCGGTGGGGGACTCCGCAGCCTTAACGTCCCCGTGAACCCTCAGCTCCATCCACCTTATCCACACCCTCTTGTCCCTCCTGTCGTTCACAAATTTCCCCGTCTTCAGGTCCCTGAGGAAGTAGTTTACGCCGAATACCTTCGGCTTTTTCTCGAGCCTTTTTCCGAACTCTATGTAGTTCTCTATGTATTTCCCCAGCGGAATTGACACGAAGTCCTGAATGCTCATTATGTTTATCTCATATTTTCCCTCGGCCTCTGTTAGCGCGAACGTCGTCTCCGTCTCAAGTGCCGCCCCGTACGCTATTATCCCGTGATCCCAGTCGAATCCCTGCTGGACCGGAGCGTAGGCCCTCGCGTCCCTGCAGCCGTATATTATGCCCTCTATCTCTACCCCTTTCGGGTTGTCAAGCTCAGGGTCGCAGTTCCTCAGCGCCTTCAGGCTAACAGTGTACCTGGCGTTCTTGGAGGCGGGAAGGGTCTTCTCTCCGTTTTCATCTGTCTTTCCCTCCCACCATTTTCCTGTGTGGTTTATTCCTTCCTTGGGAAGCTCGCATCCCATGCCCAGCCAGTATGGCCTGCCGTCTTTAACGAGTACGTTTGAGAATATCACCTCTCCCGGCGTGGTGAGAACCTCCCATATCAGTGGATCGTCCACAGGGTTGACGTCCTGGATTATCCCGAATATTCCGGCTTCTGCGTTCACCGCCCTGCACGCGCCGTCGATGATCCTCAAATACGCTATGTCGTCGGCCATTATTGAGTTTCCCGGGGCCATGGCAGTAGAGGTCTTGCCGCATGCGCTCGGAAAAGCTCCCGCGAGGTGCGTCCTTCTTCCACCGGGCCCTGGCACCGCCGTGATCATCATGTGCTCTGCAAGCCAGCCCTCTCTAGCTGCCTTCCTTATCGCCAGCCTGAGGGCAAGCTTCTTGAACCCTATGCTGTTTCCGGCGTACTGGGTGTTGACGCTGTAGACCGTGTTGGTGATATAGTCAATGTATATCCGCTTCTTACCCGGCTCGGCGCTGACCATGTTCTCATCCAGCGTGCCGGCCGAGTGAAGCACCTTGAACAGCTCTCCCTCCCTAAGGTGTCTGAACATCTCATATGCTCTCCTGTAGAGCAGGTCAACGGAATGTGCAACGTACCAGGAGTCAGTACACTCCATGCACGGTATCGTGAATGGAGAGTTGAGCGGACCTAGGGAGAGCAGGCGGACGATCATGGTTCTGCCCCTCATGGAATCCCTGAGAAGGCCCCTAATCTCCTCCAGCCCCTCCTCCCTCCCCATCTGTTTCAGCGCCGGGCTGAGATAATCTCCCTCGGGCACTAGATATTTTGTCACCTCGCGGTCCCGTCCTTGGTCCTTCGGGCCGTCGAAGTGGTATGTGTGACCCGGGACCGCCAGCGGCTTTTCCTCTCCGGTGAGCAGAGCCTGTTCTCTTATGTACCTCACGTCGTCCGGGGAATCCGTGCATATGAATACCGAATCCGGATTGCAGAGCTCCGCGGAATCCGCGATGAACTCGTGTACCTCTGGGTTCGGTATGGCGAGCAGCTTCTCGCGCTCTCGCCTCTCCATCCGCTCATAGAGCCTTTTCAGCGCGTTTTTCGGCATGTTTCCCCTTTTCTCTAAAAAGTTAAATTTATAAGTGTTTCTGTTAACAAAATGTTAAACAGGGAAAATGGACGAGATAGAGGCAAAAATAGCGCTGCAGTTGCTGAGGGATGCGAGACAGCCCATAAAGGACATAGCTAGGAAGGTTGGGGTCACCAGACAGACGGCTGCCAAAAAGATGGCGAGCCTTCAGGAGTCCGGAATCATAAGGGGATTTGTTGCGAGGATGGATCGCGGAAGGCTGGGCCTGGGCACAATGGCATATATATTCTTGGAAGAGGATCCGAGCGCGAGGCTCAGGGAGGAGACAGAGAGGACGGTTAGGGGGTGGCCGGAGGTCAGCGCCTTTCACAGGATATTTGGCAGGCACAGCTCCATACTGGAGGTCCTGGTCAGAAACGACGCAGAGCTGAAGAGGCTCGTGAAGAGGCTTCACAGGCTGAAGGGGGTCAAGGGCACCGAGACGTTCATAGTTCACAGCACCGTAAAGGATGATCCGGAGTCCCCAGTTGCCGATGCGATCATGCGGGAGTTCAGGTGAGGTCCCCGCAGGCGCAGAATACCTCGTGCACTATGTCGTAGAGCTCACGCATCCCCTCTCCCGTCTTTGCGCTGGTTTTGACCAGCCTGGCGGCGGGGAGAAGCCTCGGCAGGATCCCCGCGATGTCGATGGCAAGGTCCGCCATTGCCCCCTTTATCTCCTCCTCAGCTCGTTTTCTGAGGAAGCTCTCATCAGAGGCCATTCGGTCTATGTCGTTCACCGCGTCCCCTATGAGGTCCACTTTGTTCAGCACGCTGATGGTCGGCACCCCGAGCCTGAGCCCTATGGAGAGCCCGAGCAGTCCCGTGAAGACGAACCCGGCCGCGCTCCTGCACACCTCGGCATCGGTCAGGAAGAGGGAAATGGTTGTCCCTTCGATCAATCTGGTCATCTCTGGCCCGCCGTGGAAGAGGAAGACCTCCATCTGCCCGGGCGTGTCCAGGAGCCTGATGTCCCCGCCGACCCTGTTTATGCCTCTGGAGATCTCGGAGACATTTTGTTTCAGCAGTTCAGATGCCCGCACCATCGCTCCATTCGGTCCGAGGCCCTCCTCACGCATTATTCTGTCCACGGTGAAGTGCTCACGGATGTCGAAGTGGGGGGTAAAGGGCGTGAATTCGCATCCCGGATCGAGGTTAATAAACCTCACCTCGCGCCCCATGTTCTCCGCCATCCACCTTCCAAAACAAGCAGTGAGGGCGCTCTTGCCGGCTCCGGCCGTTCCAAGGAGGACTATGTTGAGGGGAGGCATACATTCCATCTTGTCGGCCAGTCGAATAAGTTTTGTTGATGGTCCGCTCACTTGCCGGGTTTCTTCTGCATGGCGAGTCCGGCGAGGATGGCGATTGCCCCCATCGCTGCGAAGAGGGCCACGAGGGCGGCCGCGATTGAGATCCTCCACCACAGGATGAGGAACAGGCCGGATGCAAACAGAACCGCGCTCCAGCCCGCGACGAGGGAGGCCCCCATCCCACGTTCTTTTGGGACGGAGCGCTTGAGCGCCGCCATGATGAGAAGCCAAGCGCCGTTCAAAATGAGCAGAGCCGGAATGATCTCGCACAGGGATATGGCCCCAACATGGTAGGCGAACGCGGACAGCGCACAGGTCAGCAGAAAAACTCCGAGCGATATGGTCCCCCAAGCCCTTTTTGCCATGTTCCCATCAGTCCATCTGCGAATCCTTTTTTAAATATCTGCCTAGCATAATACGGGAGGAGAAAATGGTCCTGTTCGGGAGGATAAATCCAATCAACGCAAAGGTCTCCGTGCTCCTGGACAAGCCCACTTTTCTTGAAGGGGAAAACATAACCGGGCGAGTCAACGTCGAGTCCGACGAGGCGGTCAAGGTCGATGAGATAAGACTTGAGATAAGGGCGACCGAGACCTATCTCACGACAAGGATGGTTCACGATCGTTACGGAGCCCACCCGACGACGGTCCGGGAAACAAGGACCGTTCACTCGGAGAATGTTCGGATTTCCCCCGGGTTTGACATGCCGAAGGGATTCAAGGACCAGTTCCCGTTCAGCGTTTCCATCCCCCCTCTCAGGCCGACGATGCCCAACGGCGTGATCGAAAGGAGGATAAAGGGCGTGGTCGCCGTGAAGGGGCGTCCGGACAAGACCCATGAGATCACCGTGAATGTCTCGTATGCTCCACAGGTCGGTGCCGCTCCAGCGCCTGCGCAGGTGGTTGTGAAGGAGATAGTAAAGGTGCCTTGCAAGTACTGCGGCGCTCTCATCCCCGTTGAGTCCGAAAGGTGTCCGAATTGCGGTGCCAAGTTTTCAAGGTAAGGTCTAAATAGTATGCCTAGATAATGGGACACGTAAGAGATGAGAACGGATGAAATCCCCCCTGAAAAAAGTTGAGAGCGAAAAGGCTCTTCTGGAGAGGATCTCTCTCGCCATCCCCGGCTTCAGGGGTTACAAGCAGAAGGAGATGAGGAGGGAGGCCGACAGGCTCATAAGGGACCACATCTATCGGAAGCTCTCCAGCGCGAAGTCCGACCTCCGCGAGGTGCTGAGGCAGCTCGCCGCCAACAGGATCACCGGCATCATGGCAGAGCTCGACAGGGTGATCGCGAAGCTCGACAGGGTTGCCGAGCTCATACATCACGCTCCGCACGGGTATGCAGGGTTCTTCAATGCAGTGAAGGTAGATGAGGAGGATCTGGAAAGGATGATGGAGTTTGACCTGAAGATGGTGGATGGTACAAATGAGATCGAGGCCATGGCGAGGGGACTCAAGGAGGAGGCCGTGAAGAAGAACTTTGAGGCCATCGGTGACGGGATTGGCGAGCTGGAGAGGAAGGTGGACGGGCTGGAGGGTCTATTTAGCGGGAGGACTGAGGTCATAATGGGAGTTGAGCTCTGATGCCGCAGGTTATCGAGTGGACCGCCTATCAGCCCGGGAAGATAGTGTGGAAGTATCCCGATGAGAACATCACCTGGGGAGCCCAGCTGATCGTGAAGGAGATGGAGGCGGCGGTTTTCTTCAGGGATGGAAAGGCATACGATGTGTTCGGCCCGGGCAGGCACACGATCACGACCCAGAACCTGCCCCTCCTGACAAAGGTCCTCACGCGGCTGGCTGGGTATAAGGAAACCCCGTTCAAGGCGATGGTCATATTCGTCTCGACAAAGCAGTTCGACGGGAAGTTCGGGCTGAGGGCCCAGACCACGGAGCTCGCGCCCCTGATGGCCCACGGCACGTTCTGGTTCAAGATAGAGAGTCCACAGCTCTTCGTTACGGAGGTCGTGGGCGGGCAGGGCGCGTATCACACGGTCGACGTGAACGAGTTTCTCCGGGGGTTTGTCAACGAGAAGGTGATCGACGAGCTGTCCCAGTACGACCTTGCCACCGTATTCACCCGGCTGGATGAAACCTCGATGACGGTAAAGGCGCACCTCATCGATGCCTTCAGGAGGCTGGGCATCGAGCTGGTCGACATGAAGTTCGAGGGCATTGACACCGAGCCGCAGTACAGGGAGAGGCTCTTCTGGATAAAGTCCGGCGCTGCGGCTCCCACTGAGGTCCTGAGGATGGAGACGGTGAAGGAATCCGCCAAGGAGCTGGGAAAGTCGCCGGGGGCCGGGCTCGGAGCGGGGATGATGATAATACCTCCGATGTTTCAGCAGCCCGCGCAGCCGGCCGGAGCCCCGGCTGCAGCGCTGGTCATCTGTCCCGGCTGCGGCGCTCGAATTCCATCCAGCGCGAAGTTCTGCCCGGAGTGCGGGAGCCAGATCTCCCCAAGGGGAACGATGAAGTGCCCAAAATGCGGCGAGGAAATTCCTTCCACCTCAAAGTTCTGCCCTGCTTGCGGTAAAAGTCTAACCGGTTCAGGAGGGAGGAGGGTCACCAGGCAACGGTAGGAAGTGGTTTCCTGGTAACCGAAAACACAAGAAACAGGCTCATGAGGGCCGGTTTGGCATTTTTCGCGATAGGCCTTGGCCTGCCGATCGTCACGATTTTGGTGGCCGTGATGGTCGGCTTCGTCGATGAGTCCATAATGCTCAACATCATGAACACGATGGAGAGAAATGCTGGTCTGCTTGTTCCAGCGTGCGGTGGGCTGGTCTTGTTGGGCGTTGTCCTGATGGCTGCGACCTGGAGCGTGCTTAAGCCGACGTTCCCGAGGGGGCTGGCGAAGAGGATAAAGGACTACGCTGTTCCCGCGCTGGAGTCGAAGGGCAGAGTTTCCCTTCAGGAGATTGCCGAAAATGTTGGGGCGGATGTGCCGGATGTGGAGTCCTGTCTGCGCGGGGGTTACGGTTACCAGGGCATGCTTTCCATGGGCTACTTTGATGAGAAAGTTAAACTGGAAGGAGGGTGGCTGGCAAAATCCGTCCCGCTTAAATGCCCATACTGCGGAATAGACCTGCCCGAGGGAGCTAAAAAGTGCCCCAACTGCGGAGCGGCGGTTAAGAAGTAGATTAACCGGCACGGGCAGGAACAAGTTTCTTCGTCATGTAGGGCCCCTCTCTCCGGTAACCAGATCTTCTGTAATAGTTTCTCGTTCCAATGCCAGCGAGCACGGCCACCTTGCTGGCATCCAGACATTCTCTCGAAATTCTCTCGGCCTCCTGCAGCAGGCGCTCTCCCCAGCCGCGGTGTTGCCATGCTTCATTTCCGGCTTCGTCGCCCACCTTCACGAGCGGACCATATACGTGGAGTTCCCTCACAACTGTAGTTCTCTCGGATGAGATCTCCCGCCTGTGGGCCCCTTGGGAGGGATACCTGAGCCTGAGCAGCGCGATGATGATGTCGCGTTCGATGTCCTCGAATGACAGAAATATCTCCTCTCCTCCCGATGCCGAATACCTCCTCTCGACAAGTTCGATGTTTTCCTCCCCTGGCGTGACCCCCTCCCTGTACCGCACGTGCCCCACCTCTCTGCACCTGATGCACCTGCACCTTCTCCCGCTCTCCCTCAGCTTTTTCCGGACGATCTCCCTGAGGTCGCCGCGCCTGATTCCGCCCGCTATCAGATGTGCGGGTATGTCGCGCTGGATTCTCTGGATCCTGACCCAGGGCGGTGTCATCGCCTTTATCTCGGCTATCAGTTCAACAAGCTGTTCGAGCGGGTAGGGAGAGTACTCTCCCCTCCCCCACATCCCGTGAAGCTCTGTGTTTGGCATGACCAGGGTCGGATATATCTTGATGGCGTCTGGCCTGAACCTCTCATCCTCAAAGAGGGTCCTGAACATATAGAGGTCCCTTTGCCAGCTGGAGCCGGGGAGGTTCAGCATCATGTGTGCCACAATCGCCAGTCCAGAGTCCCTTGCTATCCTCATGGCATCCGCCACATCGTTCACCGTGTGTCCCCTTCCGATCCGGACATAGATCTCGTCATCGAGCGCCTGCACCCCCAGCTCCACCCGCGTGGCCCCGAGCCTCAGCATGAGGTCCACGTGGGGCTCCCTGCACCAGTCCGGGCGCGTCTCAAACGTTATGTCGCTTATGTGTATGCGTGATCCCTCGGCAGTCCTCATTGCTTCCTCCAGGTCCCCGGAGCGAGAGCCCGTGATGGCGTTCAGGCAGCCTAGCATGAACTCCTCCAGGTAGTCCTCGGGATATGCTGTTATCGTCCCTCCGAAGACCACCAGTTCGACCTTGTCCACCTCATGTCCGATCGCCCTGAGTTGCTCGATGCGTGACCTTACCTGGAGGTATGGATCGAAGTTGTGCTGCAGCGCACGCATGGCGGCCGGCTCCCTTCCCGTATAGCTCTGGGGCGTCCCCTGTGTGGGGCCGCCCGGGCAGTAGATGCATGGGCGCTCCTTGGGACACGGGTGCGGTCTGGGCATCACGGTTATGACGGAAACTCCTGATATGGAGCGGACGGGCTTCAGCCTGAGCAGTCCCGCAATTGCCTTCCTCTCCTCATGTCCGGCCGCAGCGAGGATCTCCGAGTTGCGGGGAACCCTGGTGAGGCTAAATTTTCTGCACGCCTCAATCTTCGCCCTGGCCAGCTCCGCGCGGTCCTTTATTTTACCTGCGGACATGGCCTTCAGTATCTCCTTGCACGCATCCCTGAGGTCCTCCATGGTACCAATGATCTTTATCACGCGGCGATATTAACGGGCTCGGACAACAGTTTAAGTCTCTCTTTCCCATAGTTGAACGCTGGTGTGAGCTTGAGGGTGCGCGATGTCTGTAAAAAATATGGTTTGCCCGTGAAGATCGCGGAGGTGCTTGAGGCCCGCGGAATAGATGAGCTCTACCCCCCGCAGAGGGAGGCCGTGGGGAGGGGAGCGCTGGAGGGGAAAAACTTGGTGATGGCCATACCCACAGCTGCGGGCAAGACCCTGGTGGCGGAGCTGTGTATGCTCAGGAGCATCCTCCTGTGGGGAGGAAGGTGTATATACGTGGTTCCCCTGAGGGCTCTGGCAAGCGAGAAGTGGGAGGATTTCAGGGAGAAGTACGGGGAGCTGGGGATAAGGGTGGGCCTGAGCACGGGGGACTACGACATCGCTGATCCAAGGCTCGCCGAGTATCACATACTCGTTGCCACGTCAGAGAAGGTGGACTCCCTTCTCCGTCACCGGGCTAAGTGGCTCGCGGAGGCCACATCGGTGGTTGTGCTCGATGAGGTCCATCTCATCGACGATCCCGGCCGAGGCCCCACCCTGGAGGTTTTGACTGCGAGGCTCAGGCAGGTCAACCCTAGGCTTCAGATACTCGCGCTCTCTGCGACGATAAGGAACGCGGACGAGCTCGCGGAGTGGCTGGGGGCAGAGCTCGTCAAAAGCGACTGGAGGCCGGTGCCGCTGAGGAAGGGCGTATGCTGCAGGGGGGAGGTCACATTCGACGATGGCACAGTTCAGAGGGTAAAGGTCGAATCTGGAGATCCGCTCAGCTCGCTTGCCCTTGAAACGGTGCAGGAGGGAGGACAGGCCCTCGTGTTCGTCAACACGAGAAAATCCGCACAGGCAGCCGCCCAGCTCCTCTCAGGATATATGGGACCTATTCTCTCTCCGGAGGATCGCGCAAAGCTGCAGGAGGTGGCACAGGGCATAGAGAGGGCACTGGGGGAGCCCACTCGCACCTGCAGGGAGCTGGCGGAGTGCGTGAGGAAGGGCGTGGCGTTCCATCACGCTGGGCTTCACCACCTGCAGAGGAAGGCGGTGGAGGATTCGTTCAGGAAAAACCTCCTCAAGGTCGTATGCGCGACGCCAACCCTCGCGATGGGCCTCAACCTACCCTCAAGGAGGACGATTATACGGGATTATCGGCGGTACGTCGAGCCATACGGCATGACCTTCATCCCTGTCCTTGAGTTTCATCAGCTCTGCGGACGCGCGGGCAGGCCCCAGTACGACAGGTACGGGGAGGCAGTTGTGATAGCCCACAGCAGGGGGGAGATGGAGACGATATTCGAGGAGTTCATAAACGCGGAGCCGGAGCGCATAATTTCGAAGCTTGGCACCGAGCCTGCCCTCAGGTCCCATGTGCTGGCATCGATCGCAGCGGGCTATGCTGCCACTGAGGAGGATCTCATGGATTTTCTGGGAAAGACGTTCTTCGCGTATCAGTTCAGCGCGGTCAGCGTGGAGCGCGTGGTCAGCGAGGTCCTGGACTTCCTGATGAGGGAGGACATGGTCAGGAGGGAGGACAGGACGCTGATCGCGACTCGGTTTGGGGAGCTCGTTTCCAAGCTGTACATAGACCCACTTTCCGGCGTCGTGCTCAGGGACGGCCTCAGGACAGCCGCTGGCGAGAGGCCCAGCGACATGGGGCTTCTTCACCTCATTTGTCACACCCCCGACATGTCTCCCCTGTACCTGAGGGAGAGCGAGTACTCCGACATGGAACTGGCCTACCTCAACCTTGCAGATCAGCTGCTCACCCCGATTCCCGATCCCAGGCGTGAGCCGGATAAGTTTGAGAGCTTTCTGGCGGAGCTGAAGACCGCCCAGATGATCAGGATGTGGATTGAGGAGGTGAGGGAGGAGGCCATCCACGAGCAGTTTGGCGTGGGAGCCGGAGATGTGAGGAGGATCGCCGAGACAGCGGAGTGGCTTCTCTACGCTGCCCATGAGCTCGCGAGCCTCTTCAGGTGCCGAGGTGCTCTCGCTCCCCTCAGGAACCTGCGCGAGAGGGTAAGGCACGGTGTGAAGGAGGAGCTGCTTGAGCTTGTGAGCCTGCGCGGCATAGGGCGCGTGAGGGGAAGGAGCCTGTACAGGGCGGGCTACAGGAGCCTGAAGGACATTGCGCGCGCCTCCGAGGAGGATCTGGCAAGAGTGCCGTACATAGGACCGGAGATAGCGCGGAGCATCAAGCGACAGGCGAGCGGTGTGTAACTCCTGAAAGAGGCAGCGCCGGCTACGGTATCGATTTAAGGAGTTTGGGAGATTGATTATGGGAATTCCTTGTGCCCTGAGGCTCGCGTGAGAGGAAAGAGAGGGCCCGTGGAGTTGGATGGGTATTTTACGCCCGGGAGGCTTGTTTTCGTCGCCCTGATTCCCGCAAGGAAATACCCTGAGTTCATGAACAGCATAGCGAGGTTTATCTCAAGTAGGTGGAATAAGATATGCATGGTTTCACTGACCAAGCCCTATTCAACTCTGGTTGACTCCTTCAAACGGTTGGGCATTGACCCGAAAAAGTTCTTCATCGTGGACGCAATTTCTCAGACTGCAGGAGGAGCAGAGAGGGCGGAGAACGTCGTCTTCGTCTCGAGTCCAGCTGCGATAACGGAGCTGGGCATCAAGGTAGGAGAGACTCTGAGGAGGGAGAAGCCGGACTTTCTCATTCTTGACTCCATATCTGTCATGCTGATATACGTGCCGGAGCAGGAGGTTCTGAAGTTCATACACATGCTTGTTTCCAGATTCCGCGCCAGCGGAATATGCTCGCTTTTCACGGTTCTTCTGGAGGACACTGAAACGAGGGTGGTGAGGAACATATGCATGTTCGCAGATGCGGTTATAGACCTGGGGGAGGGGTGAATATATATTATCTTAGTGAGGCAACTCTATCATGGAGGGCGGAATAGATGCCCAGGGCCCCCAAGAAGGCCAAGAAGGTGTCTCAGGAACCTGAGTTCATAAAGATCGGAATACCCGGTTTCGACGATCTTTTTGCAAGGGGCATCCCGCGAGGAACAAACATCCTCATAGCGGGAGGTCCGGGGACTGGAAAGACGATATTCTGTCTTCAGGCCCTCTACAACTCCGCGAGGGCCGGCCACGATTGCGTTTACATCACAATGGAGGAATCCGTGGAGAGATTGAGGGCACACATGGAGGATTTTGGGTGGTCCACGAAGGTGGTGGAGCAGGGCAGAGGCAGGATTAAGATGAGGGTAGACGATGCAGGGCATATATTCGTGATGAAACATGATCCAATACGCGTTGCGAGGTCCGTCGAGGCCATGTTGGCGAAGGTCACGGGGGACCTCTCGATAGACATAGAGGCGATTCCAGGGCTCGTCCCGAGGGGGTTGCGCCCGTACTTCATCGTTATAGATTCAATTTCTGCCATCGAGTCTGCCTTCGTCGGGAGACCAGAGAGCTACAGGATATACATAGAGCAGCTATTCAGGATGCTGGAGGAGCTCGGGAGCACATCCTTCCTCATAACGGAGACCGAGGACGCCCCGGTGAGGTTTTCTCGCTCAGGCGTTGAGGAGTTCCTCGCCGATGGGGTGATAGTCCTGTATAACATGAAGGTCGGCGACACGAGGGTCAGGGCGATAGAGATTCTGAAGTTCAGGGGAGCCAAGCACGAGCGGAAACTGGTTCCCATGGAGATCACCGATAAGGGAATTGCGATATTCCCGAAGGAGAGGGTCTACGGAGTGGAGGGACTGAGATGAGGGAGTTCAAAGTTGGGCTGAGCACACGCAGGGCTTTCAAGATCGCTATCCTGCCGGGTCTCATCGCGGTTCTCCTCGGAGCATCGGCGGGATTTGCAGGCGCGGGAAACTGGTCGGTGGCATACGACACGCCCGAGGGGGGTGTGTACTGCCTTGCGGTATACAATGGGAAGCTTTTCGCGGGCACCGGTACGGATGGCAAAATATACGTTTACGATGGAAATAGTTGGGAGGTTAGCTACGATTCTTATCAGGAGACCATCATGGCGTTTGCGGTCTACGATGGCAAGCTGTATGCGGCCGGAGAGCCTAATGAATCCATATTTGTTTACGACGGGGAGGAATGGACCGAGATGGAGGAGGTCCCCGGGGATCCGGTGTTATGCTTTGGGATATACGGGGGAAAACTTTACGCGGGCACGCAGAGCGGCGTTTTCGTTTATGAAGGCGGCACCTGGTCTCAGGTTCTGGAATACGGAATGGCGTCATTCGCGGTATACAATAACAAGCTCTACGCAGGGTCATGCGATTCAGGGGCGGTTTACTCTTTTGACGGGAACTATTGGGTCTTGGTCCACGATCTGATCCAACCCAACGCCATACTATCCTTGACGACGTACCGGGACAGGCTTTACATCGGCACAAGCGACAGCGGAGCAATATACGTCTCCAACGGGGAGACCTATGCCTTGAGCCATGATGTGCTGGAGCCGTACGTTTATTCGCTGGCGGTCTATTCTGACAAGCTTTACGCTGGGACAGGGCCCACCGGGTGCATATACAGCTATAACGGAACGGTGTGGGAGCTTAACTTCGACACGCCCGAATCCGACATCTTCTCGCTTGCGGTTTACGGAACGAGGCTGTACGCCGGAACCTGGCAGGAGGGGAAGATCTACTGTCTCACGGATTTTGACTTCTCTCTGAGCGCTTCTTCGGACAACCTTGAGCTCGCACAGAATTCAGTTTCAACAACCGTTTCGGTCTCTCTGGTGTCTCAGGTGACGGAGACCGTAACGCTGAGCGGGGCGTGGGTGGGAAACGCGCCGACCGGGGTGAGTGCAATGTTCAGCATGACCTCAGGCACTCCTCCCTTCACAAGCACCCTTACTTTCACCAAGAGCGCCAGCGCGGGAGGTGGTAACTTCACCTACAGGGTCACGGCGTCAGGCGGCGGTCTGACACGAACAAAAGACATCTCCATAAACGTGATCGCGCCTCCATCTTCTCCATCGCTGCTCTCCCCGGAGAACGGTGTCACGATAGACACCATCACCCCAACGTTTGACTGGTCCGATGTCTCAGGAACGGATTCCTACACCCTTGAGGTCGCCACGGACAACGCGTTCACCAACGTTATACTGACAAAGATCACGGCCGAATCAATCGCCACGCTTTCACAGAGCGAGGCGCTGTCATTCGGAACTACCTATTACTGGAGAGTCAGGGGATCGAACTCAGCCGGACAGGGGGGCTGGTCGTCGGTGTGGAAATTCATCCCGCTGCTCACAGCTCCAAAGGTATCTGGTTTCATGATGGCCGGAGGTGCAACTTTTACAAAGTCCACAACGATCCAGCTTACAATCACCGCCCAGAACGCATCACACATGTCTTTTTCCACCGACATGGCTACGTGGACTGACTGGGAGCCATATCAAAGCAACATACCTTACACGCTCTCCGGTCCTGATGGTCTGAAGACTGTATATGTAAGGGTGAAGGACAGTGGGGGAAACGTGAGCCCGACCATGGCGGGCTCAATAACGCTGGACCAGACTTCTCCGCTGTCACAAAAGGACCTTGTTGGAGACCTCGGTCCTGAAGGATACAGGGGCTCCGTTGTCATAACTCTCTCAGCAATCGATGCGACCTCTGGTGTAGATAGGATAGTCTACAGAGTTGACGGAGGCGAGTGGAAATCGGCCAGCGCGCGCGAGGTATCATTTCCGATAACCTCCGGAGGCACACACACCGTGGAGTACTACTCCGTGGACATGGCCGGCAACGAGGAAACGGTCAGGTCATTTGAAGTAAAGGTACACGTCCCGGGAGCCATCCCAGAATACGTCTGGGTCATACCCGGTGTGGCGGCTGTGGCCGGAGTGGCGGTGTTTTATGCCACAAGAGGCATGAGGCTCAGGCGCAGGCTTGCCTCGATAAAAATCGAGAAGGAGGAACTCGCAAAAATGAAAAAGGAGGCGGAGACGAAGTTCTACAAGGAGGCCACGATGTCGCGCGAGACCTTTGACTCGCTCATGGCCGAGTACAGAAGGAAAATGGCTGAGCTGGAAAAGGAGGAAGGGCTGCTCCGCAGAAAAATAGGAAAAAAGGCAAAAAGCGCCGGGATGAGTGGTAAACGATGAAGCGGATCATGATAGTCGACGACGAGCCAGGCGTGAGGACATCGGTCAGGTTCCTTCTGGAGGCCAACGGCTTCAGCGTCGTTGAGGCCTCGGGAGGTCATCAGGCTCTGGAGATCCTGAAGAGGGAGAAGGTTGATCTTGTCCTGATAGACTTCCTCATGCCTGAAATGAGCGGAAGGGAACTGGCCGAGAGGATAAGGGGGGATCCGAAGCTGAGGGACCTCAAGCTCGTCTTCCTCACAGTTGCCACTCTGGGCGAGGCCGGAAAGGAGGAATTGAAGAAGCTCAACATACTTGATTACATCACGAAACCTTACGACAACCGGGACTTAGTAAGCAGAATCACCAGGGTGCTGAGCAAGTAGGACCGTCCCAAACCCATCGCGGTTCCGCACACTGCGACTATTTTTTATCTCAAGGAGATATACATAAAACTGAATGTCGGGCCGCATCAAGTTGATTGTTGTCGTGGCTCTCTGCGCAATCGTCGCCGCACTGGCCGTCTCAGTTTCAGCCCCTCCTCTGTCCACCATCCAGACAATTCCTCCCCCTGAGAGGCTGCAGGGGTCGCGCGGAGTCTTCTCCTGTGCCGGTTATGGCTGGAGCACAAATGGAGACCCATTCGAGGCGGTCAGTGAGGCTGCTGAAAAGGTAAGGGAGGTCATGGGCGAAAACGAGCCGGGGTTCCTGTTTCTTTTCTGCTCATCCAGATACGATGAAGACGCCGTTCTCCAGGAGACCCGGCGCCAGTTCCCTGGAGCAAAGGTATATGGAGGGACATCATCGCTTGGGGTCATGACTTCAGCCGGCTTCCACCTCTCGGACAACGGCTCTCTGGTCATTATGGGAATCCACTCCTCCAGGATCACCTTAGGAGTGGGACATGCCAGTTTCGATGAGCTCCCGCCTGAGAACGCGGGGGAGGTCGCGGTGAGGAGGGCGATGGAGGACGCGGGAAGAGAAGGAGAAATGCCGGCAATCATCCTTGTGACGATGGCGCCGGGAAATGAGGAGGCCGTGCTGAGCGGCATAGCGGGCGTAGTCGGTGAAAACGTTCCGGTGTTCGGAGGGAGCTCCGCAGATGACGATCTCAGCGGAAAGTGGAAGCAGTTTGCGAACGACACGGTTCTGAGCAACGGAGTCGCACTGGCTGCCGTGTTCACGGACCTGTGCACCTGCTATCACTACGCCACCGTGTACGAGGTCACGGAACGCGAAGGCACGATCACGAGCGCCCAGGGCAGGACCATATATGAAATCGACGGACTGCCAGCAGCCGAGGTCTATAACTCCTGGACCGGGGGACTCATCAGCGAAAAGCTGGAGAACGGCGGGTCGATAATAGTGGAGGCATCTTACTGGCCGCTGGCAAAGGTGGTGAGAGGCCCTATCGGAAGAACGTTCCGGGTGTCGATGCATCCGGTATACGTGGAGAACGGTGCGATAACGGTCTATGCCGAAGTGGAAAACGGCATGAAAGTATCACTTCTGCACGGCAGCTGGGAGCTTCTGCTGAATCAGTCGGGCAGGACCGCGAAGAAGGCGTCAGAGATGTGTACGGGCCGTGGGATCTTCGCGATATTCACCCACTGTGCGGGAACGATGATGGCGATACCCGAGGACGAAAGGCCGAAGATACCGCTGCTGGTTGCGCAGGGTATCGGCGAGACGCCGTTCATCGGAGCCTTCACCTTTGGAGAGCAGGGCTTCGTGGAGGACGTTGGAAACGTCCACGGAAATCTGACTGACTGGATATTATTCTTCTCAGAGGAGGTGCCCTGACTTGGCCGGGCTTCGGGTTCATTGGCCCAGAAGTATCGTTTACAGGATAGGCCTCGTCGGGCTTCTGCTGACGGCTCTCGGCTCTGCGCTCGGAGGATATCTGTACACTGAGTTCCAAACCCGCATCATGGAGCGTGAGCTCACCGATAGGACCCTTACCATAGCCGAAGTTGCGGCCAGGAGCATAAACACAGGTTACCTCTCGGGCTCGTGGCCCTTCGAGACGCTTTCCTCGGTGGAAGGCTGCGAGGATGTGGAGTTCTGGTGGATCGTCAGGCCCGACGGGACCATACAGATTGCAAGCGACGAAACGCTCTGGGGGCACAGGATTGAGAATTTCACCCCGCCGGAGGAGGAAAAGGTCCGGATACGCGACTACGTTTTTGGCAGCAGCGAAATTAAACTCATAAGCTACCCGCTGAGCATAAAGGACAACGGAGAGCCATGGTGCTTCTGCCTTGGCATGTCCAAGGACTTCGCTGCGAGAGCCGCTGAGAGCGTTGCGGCCTCTGCCGCCACCGTTTTCACGATCGTGTCATGTCTGCTGGGCACCATCATCGTCTTTTGGTCCCGCAGGTTCGCGCGTCCCCTGGAGAAGATAAAGCTGGCGATGAAGAGCGCCTCTGAGGGCAACCTCGCCGTCAGCACAGGCGTTACCTCCCAGGACGAGGTTGGGGAGCTCGCGTCCTCGTGCGACAGGATGATAGCTGGGCTAAAGGAGTACGTGGAGAGGGCGAAACGTGATTCCCTTGAGCTGGGAAGGCGGCAGGCCGAGCTGGAGAGGCTGAGGTCAATCGACAAGATGAAGGATGATTTTCTCTTCATGACCTCGCACGGGATGAAGACCCCTCTGACTCCGGTGCTTTCCCTGGCGCAGCAGATGCTGGACGGCGGGCTCGGCCAGATCACCGAAAGGCAGAGGGAGGCCCTGAAAATAATAGTTCGGGAAGCACAGCGTTTGCAAGTAGATATAGAGGATATCCTGACCGCAGCCAGGATGGAGACGGGAGAGCTGGGACTATACAGGGAGCCCGTTCACCTGAAGGAGCTGATCGAGGACACGGTGAAACAGATGGAAACGGCCGCCTCCCAGAGGAAAATAACGGTGACCGCAGATGTGGGTGAGCTACCGGTGCTCGAGATAGACAGAAGGAGAGTACTCCAAGCTCTCAACCATCTGATCGACAACGCCATAAAGTACTCACCTGAGGGGAGCAGGGTTGAAGTTATGGCCAGGGTTGAGGGAGACCACGTCCTGATCAGCGTCCGGGATCAGGGAAAGGGGATCTCCAAAGAGGACATGCCCAAGCTCTTCACGAAGTTCTTCCGTGCAGACCCGACGATCGTTGGCTCCGGGCTCGGGCTCTACATAGTTAAGAAAATAGTTGAGGCGCACGGCGGGAGGATATGGTGCGAGAGCGAGCCGGGCAGAGGCTCAACGTTTTCGTTCACCCTGCCGCTCGGCAGAAACTCCAATCCGTCGTCGGAAAAACAGGCGTCCGTTGAATAAACTTTTATGCAAAGAGGCTAACGTATCGGCTGATGTGATGATGGAATCAAGAGGGGTAAGCGTTCCAATCGTAGTTGCCGCAATACTCATTGTCGCAATCGCACTCGGTGCCGGGTACTTTCTGATTTTTTCCGTCAAGCCGGCTGCGGAAAATCAGCCTGGTCCGCCAGTTCCCGACAATCAGCCCGGAGGCCAGGGACCATCTGGTCCGCAGGTCGGTCCGGGCGGGATAACGGTCGAGTTCACCGGGGCCGCATACAGGACTACCGGCGGAGAAACTTCAGGCTGGTTCCACACGGGTCAGGATGCGGATATCATGCTCTCGGGGATAGACTTCAACAACACCGGCGGGCCTCTCCTGTTTAATCACCCGTCTGGGATAGCAACCGACGGTCAGCGGCTTTTCCTCGCCGACACATTCAACAACAGGGTGCTCGTCTGGAACACCCTGCCTGCCGGAAACGTGCCGCCAGACCTCGTGCTCGGGCAACCGGACTTCACGTCAAATAACCCCGGCACCGGCAGAAACCAGCTCAACTGGCCTTTCGGCGTTGCCACGGACGGGACACATTTAGTGGTTGCAGACGTCAACAACGCCCGCATTCTCATATGGAACAGCATGCCTGCCCAGAACGCTGCCCCTGCGGACATCGTGCTCGAGGGCGGAGGGTCATACTGGACACCACGGGGGGAGAGCGATCTGCCGGGAGGGTCCTGGTGCGTGTGGACCAACGGCCAAAAGCTGGTGGTGAGCAACACATGGGCAGGAGGATCTGTACTGATCTGGAACACATTTCCCACGCGGGACAACCAGCGGGCGGATATAGTGCTCACTGGAGGTGGAGACATGGGGACGCCAAGGCACATAACCAGCGATGGCAACTGTCTGATAGTTGGAGATCACAACGCCAGCGTAGAGGGAGAACACAGCCACGGATCCTTCTTCTGGAGCACATTCCCCACCACCGATGATCAACCCTATGACTTCTTCATGTCAAAGGGATTCGGCTGGCTGCGGGGAGCATTTCTAAGCGATGGGAAACTCCTGCTCCTCGGTGGAGAACGCCCGGAGCTGAGGATATGGAACTCGTTTCCGCAGAGCAAAGATGATGAGGCAGACACGGTGCTTGAGCTCAGAAGCGCCCAGCTC
>JAWCKV010000014.1:0-22138 GCA_038851565.1 Hadarchaeales archaeon (SeqCode)
TCCGCAACTATCGCAATCGGCGAGTGCGTTTCAATGGAGGTGGGAGCCCCCGTCCCCCTTAAGGATGCCCTGGATGAGGCGATGCCGTCGTGGGAGGCGGCGGTTGGCACGGAGATGAACGGCTTTCCCTCCAGGAAGGATGCGACCTTCGCAACATCGATGGATCTTCCCCCTCCCACCCCGAGTAAAAAATCGTTCTCCCGTGCAATGGGTCTGATCCTTTCGACGGTTTTCATGTCAGCCTCGGTTATCGTCACGTGGGCTGCGACAAATCCCGCATCCTTCAGCATTTCCTCTGCCCTTTGCCCGGCGATTTTGAGGGTCTTCGGGTCAGAGACCACCAGGGCTCTCCTTCCAGGACATAGCCTGATGCATATCTCCGGAAGGTTTCTGAAAACCCTTGGCCCCATCCACACCTCCCTTGGAAGCTGTATCCTCTTTGGTTCCTTCAGAACCTCACCAGTTCAAAGTTCTCGAATAAGGCTTAAATACAGATAGCCCCTGTTTTTTTATGGTTGCTTTTAACGCAACGTTTTTGAGGTGCAGCGGGTTGAAGGATGAGAAGCTGGAATACCTGAAGGGGACCACAACTGTAGGGATCGTGTGCGCGGACGGGGTGGTGTTAGCCACCGATACGAGGGCCACCATGGGCTACGAGGTGGCCAGCAAGATGGCGAGGAAGATCTACAGGATAACGGACACCATAGCCTTCACGGTGGCGGGAGGAGTTGCGGACACACAGCATCTTGTGGAGCTGATGAAGGCGGAGGCAGGGTACTACGAGATGAGTGAGGGAAAGCCTATGGGGGCCAGGGCATGCGCCAAGCAGGTCTCCGCAATAATGAACTCGAATAGGTTTTTCCCGTATCTCGCCAACCTCCTAGTCGGCGGGATGGATGAGGGGGCCCCGGCGCTGTTCTTCCTCGACATGGATGGTGGCATGACCGAGGAGAAAATGGTTGCAACAGGCTCCGGCTCCCCGGTGGCCTACGGTGTTCTTGAGAACGAGTTTCGCGAGGGCATGAAGGTCAAGGAGGCCCTGCCCGTGGTCGTTAAGGCCGTGAGAACAGCGATGAAGAGGGACATAGCGACCGGGAACGAGGTAATGGTCGCGGCAGTGACCCGGGAAGGCTACAGGGAGCTCACCCCGGAAGAGATAAAGAACCTTTCCTGAGCAAAAGCTGATCCCATGGCTGCAGAGGAACTCCTGAAGGAGATAAAGCGCATAGTGAAGGAGGAGATGCCGTTCTCCGACTCAGTGGTGGATGTAGACTTCGAGGGACCACGCGTGGTTCTTTACTGCAGGAGCCTGGACCTTCTCATTGAGAACGGGGATGCGATAAAGGAGCTCGCGCGGAGGATAAGGAAGAGAATACTCCTCAGGCCCGATCCTTCCATCCTCACATCCAAGGAGCACGCGGAGGAGAAGATAAGGGGGATGGTTCCGGATGAGGCCGGCGTCACCGACATAATCTTCAACGAGGACGTGGGAGAGGTGGTGATCGAGGCGGAGAAGCCGGGCGTGGTCATAGGAAAGGGAGGGGCCCTGCTCAGGGAGATCAATTACGAGATAAAGTGGACTCCCAGGGTCATCAGGTCTCCGCCCATAAAGTCTGACTTCATAAGGAAGATACGCCTCTCCATGCTGCAGAATGCGGCCGAAAGAAGGGAACTCCTGAGGAGAATAGGGAGACGCATTCACAGGGAGCCAAAGGCACGCGGGGACTGGGTGAGGATTACGGCGATGGGAGGTGCCCGCGAGGTAGGACGCTCATGTTTCCTCCTCCAGACCCCGGAGAGCAGGATAATGGTGGACTGCGGCATCAACGTGGCCTCCGATGAGAGGGCATACCCCCACCTTGAGATACCGGAGGCGAGGCTCTCGGAGCTCGACGCCGTTGTGATCTCCCATGCCCACCTCGACCACTCGGGATTTGTGCCATACCTGTTCAAATATGGCTTTGACGGCCCGGTATACTGCACCGCCCCCACCCGCGACCTCTCCGTCCTCCTTCAGATGGACTATGTTGAAATAGCCGAGAGGGAGGACAAGCAGCTTCCATACGACAGGAGGGACATCGTGAACTTCCTCTCCCACTGCATACCGCTTGATTACGGGGATGTGACGGACATAGCGCCTGACGTGAGGATAACCCTCCATAACGCGGGCCACATACTTGGCTCGTCAATAGTTCACTTTCACATAGGGGAGGGCCTTCACAACGTGGTCTACACCGGCGACATAAAGTTCGACAGGTCAAGGCTCCTCTCCTCAGCGGTGTGCACCTTTCCGAGGGTGGAGACGCTGATACTTGAAAGCACATACGGAGGTGCGGAGGACATACAGCCGCCGCGGGAGGAGGCGGAGAGGGAACTCCTGAACGTGATAAACGAAACCACGCGCAGGGGGGGCAAGGTGATGATCCCGGCGTTTGCAGTCGGAAGGGCGCAGGAGGTGATGGTGCTCCTCGAGGACAGCAGGAAGAGCGGCATTGTCGAGAACGTCCCGGTATTTCTGGACGGCATGATCTGGGAGGCAACGGCCCTCCACACCGCATATCCCGAGTACCTCTCTCAGGATCTGAGGGAGAGGATATTCAGGGCCGATGAGAATCCTTTCCTCTCAGATAACTTCAGAAAGGTCTCAGGTCCGGACGAGAGGGCCAAGATAATCGAGGGAGAGCCGTGCGTGATAATATCCACCGCAGGCATGATGGCCGGGGGTCCAATACTTGAGTACTTCAAACACCTCGCGCCCGATCCAAAGAACGCGCTGGTCTTTGTCGGATACCAGGCCGAGGGGTCCTTGGGAAGGCGCATACAGGGAGGCTGGAGGGAGATACCTCTCAGGACGGAGGGCGGCAGGGTTGAGGAGGTAAAGGTGAACCTGGAGGTCAAGACGATCGAGGGCTTCAGCGGCCATGCGGACAGGGCGAAGCTCCTCAACTACGTCAGAAGGATGTCCTCCAAGCCCCAGAGGATAATAACCGTGCACGGTGACGAGACGAAGTGCATGGACCTCGCAAGCACGTTGCACAGGCTGTACCGCATCGAGACGAGGCCCTTCACGAACCTCGAGGCCATCAGGCTCAGATAGATGACGTTTCCTCGTTTGACATTGGCCTGACCCTGGCCCTCGGGTCTGCTATCGCGCTGTTGCCGTGCGGGTCCATGAGTATGAGGAGAGCCCGCTTCTCCCCCCTCTTTATCTTTTCTATCCCCTCCAGCCTGGCCTTTCCCTCCCTCCTCCCGCTCTCGTCCGCGTTTTCCATCGCGGTTTCCACGGCCTCCTTTATCCTGTTCAGAACTCCCTCCACGTTTGAGACATATCCCTGGGATGCGGGGCCGGGCCTCACCGTCACCGCGAGTTCGGGTATCCTTATGATGCCGGTGCTTGACTTGACCACCCTCACCTTCATGTCATCCTCTGACGTTATTTCGAACTCATACGCAATCGGATCCCTCCTCTCGGTCTGCATCACGTCAGCCTGTCTGAAGCCGCATCTCTCGCACAGAGCCAGCGTTTCCATGATCTCCCCGAAATACGGCACCTCGTCTATTCTTCCCCTGACAACGAAGGACCCAGATGATCCACAAAGAGGACATCTCTCAACCGGGAGGACGAACTCCCGCCTTCTCATCAGTTCACCAAAGGGATCTAGGAGGCCTTTTTGAACTCTATGCTGACAAACCGGGGTGTTGCGATGACCTTTGAGTCCGTCAGGCGCCCCACGCTGCCGCCTATCGCCTGGCATATCCCCTTTATCTGGTCTATCGCCCTCTTCAGCTCCTCCGGGTTCTGGTTCATGAGGGCTCCTATTTCGATTATCATGATGTTTCCGCTCCTCAGCTCCTCAGCAATTTCCTGTACGTCCAGCAGGCTGCGCATCTCCATGCTCTTCACGTATATGGGCTCTATTTCAGCGGTCGGCTTCGCGCTCTTCACATTTACCTCCATGACCGGCACCTCAGGTGCGGGAGCCGGCGGTGAGTTTCCTCCGAAGATCCTCCTGAAGGCTTTCACCATCTCACCCGACATTTTACCTAACACCTACAAGCTATTTAACTTTGCGGATGATTAGGCCCCCTCACTCGCTCAGGCTCCATATTTTGTCCCCCACATGGTGCAGGGTCTTCACCACCTTTCCCTTGGGGGCTTTCATGTTATCAGAGGGGACGAGGGCCACGCCCACCGCTATGGGTTTGCCGTGTTTCTCATCCACAACCGCAACCGGGTCGCCCTCCTTTATGCCCGGATCGACCGCGGTCACTCCTGGCCCCATCACATCCGCCCCGGATGCCACGTGTGGAACCGCCCCCATGTCCACGATCACCCTCGGGAGCCTTGCGCCCCTGAGCAGGGCGGGTATCGCGGGATATAGTTTCTCTCCCTCCCAGAAGAGCAGGGGTCTTCCATCAACCACGGCTGCCTTGCCCCAGTTGAATTCGAAAATCTCCACCCGCTCCATCACCTCCTGGGGCACGCCGAAGGCAGATGCCAGAAGCGCCAGATCCTTCAGCTCCCTTTTTCTTGGCCTGTATCTCCTCGCCGCAGGCATTTTATCGAATACAACTTGTTATCCGGGGTAATTTGGCTTACGAACGCATCCAGAAGGGTTAAAAACAGGGCTGATGATGATGTGATGATTCGATGACCCAGAGACCGCTTGACGTGCTGAACAGGGCGCTCGGCTCCCCAGTGCTGGTCGGGCTCAAGGGGGGACGAGAGCTCAGGGGGAAGCTGTCAGGATTCGACGTGCACGTAAACCTGGTGCTCGAGGAGGCCGAGGAGATACAGGGAGGGGAAGCGGTCAAGCGGTATGGGGTCATGGTGATAAGGGGAGATAGCGTCGTTTACATCTCTCCCGCAGGTTGAGCTGAATGGTCAAGGGAACTCCATCTATGGGCAAGCGCCACAAGGTACAGCACATACGGTGCCGCAGGTGCGGAAGGCGCGCCTATCACGCACAGAGAGGGGTCTGCGCCGCCTGCGGGTACGGAAGGTCCCGGAGGATAAAGCGCTACAGCTGGAAGAACAAGACGGTCCAGGGGCTGCGCCTGAAATAGCCTCCACAAAACTCAAAAGGTCTGGGCATAACATCCCTTTTGGTGGGCCGGTAGATCAGCCTGGAAATGGAGGGGAATATCTCCTTTCAACAGATTGATCGTCCGCTTGGCATGCGGGAGGTCGCGGGTTCAAATCCCGCCCGGTCCACCACGCTTAAAAACGATTTATACCGGACAGCCTAGATTCATTGGGGCCCGTGGTCTAGTGGTATGACGTCACCCTGACACGGTGAAGTTCCGGGGTTCGAATCCCCGCGGGCCCACCACCTTTTCGGGCGCCTTTTTATTAGGGATAAACGTCAAGTATGCGTGGTCTGGATGAGGCGTGCGTGTCTGGCGGTCATGATGGCTTCCCTCTTGATGCTGGTTTTCGGAAACCCGGCCAGCGCAGCTCAGGCCGATAATTGCGGGGTCGCTCCGGAAAATGGACCCTGGTCCTCCACGTTCGAGTTCTTTCTGGTTTACAGGGACAACTCTGGCGCCCTGCCTGAGGCGGGATATCCCCTGATATACCTTGACAACGTTGGGTTCCGGATGTCGGAAAACGATGAGCTGGACACGGACGCCTCTGATGGCAAGGTTTACATTTTCAGATGGACTCCGGGGGCTGAGAACATGGGGGATCACTCGTTCTATTTTCTGGTCGTGGACAACCTGGGGCGGGAGGTCAGGTATCCGCGGGAGGGCGCAGTGAGCGGTCCAGCGGTGTTGAAGGCCCAGGCCTCAATCCGTTCCGGAGTTTCAAGGACCAAGGTCTCCCTAGGGGATAAGGTTGATATATCGGGCATGGCGCTCGATGCCGCGGACAACACACCTATCGGCGGGGCATCCCTCACGCTCTGCAGGGTAAAATATGAAAATGGATCTCAGGCCGACGTTCCGGTCATGGAGCTCGTGAGCGAACAGGATGGCGGATTTTCAGCCGAGCTTGAGGTATCCGAGCAGGGCATTTCGTGTTACAGGATAAAGCTCGAGGACGATCTTCGCTATGAGAGCACGGTCTCGGACATCGTTTATGTCTCCAGCCTTGATGACGGGGCACTCATCCTGAGCTATGTCGGGATATTCGGCGCGGTGCTCGTCCTCTTGAGTCTCCTCCTCACGGCGGGGCTGGCGAGGACTTTCTCAATTGGCATTTCTGCGGTTGGATCTCTTGTCGGATTCTTCCTGATGTACCTGGGAGCCGGGGAGCTCGGGGTGCTGGCCGCCGGGGCCGTATCCGGCTACGTGTCCGCAAGGAGGATTAGGGAGTGGGGCAGGCAGCTCAGGCTCGGCCTTGTGGCGGGGCTAATCCTGACGTTCCTCGTCGGCTGCATCATAGTGTACTTTCTCACCCTTCCTCCCGATGTTCTCCGATTCAACTATTCGGTTACCCAGGGCGAGGTTTACTCTTCCCTGTTCCAGTGGTCACTTTACTCCGCCTTCCTGTTTGCCGTGCTGGCAGGCTTGGGAGCGGTGCTCGGGGGACTGTTACGCAAAATCTTAAAGCCGGGCGAAAGAGAGAGTTCACAGGTAGCGGGGAAAGACGCAGCGGGGTAGAGCGGGAGGCGAGCGCTTCCCTGCCCCTAAGGCAGCGTGGAGTGCCCGCCGGGCTCATAGGACATCGGGTTTACCCGATGCGCTGCGAGACCCGGAGACGTCCGTGGAGTTTGCACGGGCGCTGGAAGTCGGTGGTTCAAGGGAGGAAGCCCCTCTGAGAATCCACCCCCCGCTACCACGCTTTGACGGTGACGAGATGCTAATGGCCGTGCTGCTGATGATACCCACGATCCTGATCCTCGGCCCAGGTGCAGGTGCGGTCCTTGCCCTGAGCAGCGGCTTTTCCACCGCTGAGGCCATCCTGGCTGTGAGCCTGATACACGTTGGACTTGTTCCGGTTTGGTTCGGAATATTCGAGCTTCTCAGGTACACGATCAGGTACGAGAGGAGGGTGCTGAGGAAGTTCTTGAGATACGGAAAGATAGAAAGGTCATTGCGGAGTGCCTCAAGGGCAAACCTGATCGAGTTCGAGAGAAGGGTGGGGCAGCTAGGCCTGGGACTGGGAACCGCTGTTTTCACGTTCATCTTTGGCATCTCCTGGGCAGCTCTGGTCGCCCTCGCCCTCAACGTAAAGAGGCGC
Organism: Hadarchaeales archaeon (SeqCode); assembly: GCA_038851565.1. GTDB lineage: Archaea > Hadarchaeota > Hadarchaeia > Hadarchaeales > Hadarchaeaceae > JAWCKV01. The sequence continues at coordinate 7,187 of JAWCKV010000014.1, forward strand.
ACCATTTTCATCTCAATCGCCCTGGGGGCGCTCGCATCTGGGATCTTCTGGAGTGCAGCTTTTGCCGGGTTGGGCGTCCTTGTCCCAAACCTCTGGGCGATGTACATCCTCGGTTTTGTTGTGACGCTGTGGTTCATGACTTACAGCAGAAGGAAGGAGCGCAGGGTCATTCAGGAGATGTCGAGGACCTTGAGGAAAATCGGGGCGGATAGGTCCTAGCCGATCATGCCCTTCTTCCAGAGGTACTCCGCCGCCAGGACCGCCCCCTTCGCTGCCCCGAGCTCCGTGTTGTGCGAGAGGACCGTGTACTGAAAGCCCCTCTCAAACGAGTTCGCCTCAACGCCTCCCACGGCCACAACCATCCCCCCTTCCATCATGCAGTCAAACCTGGGCTGGGGCCTGTCCCTCTCCTCCATGACCACTATCGGCCTTTCAGGAGCGGTTGGAAGCTTCATCCTCTGGGGCTCCCCGACGTAGTTCCTCCACGCCCTCTTGAGAGATTCCACATCGCAGGTTTTAGAAGTCTGGATGAAAACGGACTCGGTGTGTCCGTGAAGCACCGGTACCCTGTTGCATTTGCAGGCGATTCTGAAGCCCGCTGGCTCTATCCTTCCAGACCTGAACTTTCCGAGTATCCTCAGGGTCTCCTTCCTCACCTTGTCCTCCTCTTTCTCGATGTATGGTATAACGTTGCCCTCGAAGGTTCCCGGAACGAATGAGTCCAGCTCGGTCGGGAGGGAGCTCCCCTGCGTCCTGCGCTGCTCAGCCCACCTCAAGACCGCGGCGTATCCGGCTCCGGAAACCGCCTGCATCGAGGCCATGATCACCCCCTCGAGTCCGAACTCATCGTGTATGGGCTTGAGCGAGAGGGCAAGGCCTATGGTGGTGCAGTTCGGCTGCGGAACGACGAATCCCTTCCATCCACGGCTTTTTTTCTGAACCTCGATCATCGCCACATGCTCTTCGTTGACGCCCGGAAGGTAGGTGAAGCTGTCCTCAAAGTAGCGATATGCGGAGGCCGTGCTCACCACGGGCTTCTCTCTTGCCACCCTTCCCTCCAGCTCCAGCGCAACCTCTGAGGGAAGCGCGGAAAAGAACAGCTCGGCGTTTTCCGTGGAGACCCTTGTCACATCCCTAACGCGCATATCCAAGATCTCATCTTTGGGGGCCTCCTTCAGGAGCCAGCGTGAGCCCGCTTCTCCGTAACCAAGCGCCTCCGAGTACGATCTCCCAGCGGATTTTTCGGACGCGTATAGGGCAGTTATCTCAAACCACGGGTGGCCCTGAAGGTTCACCACGAACTTCTGCCCGACCTCGCCTGTGGCCCCGAGGATCGCAACCGGGATTTTTTCCATGCTTCACCCACTCTAAATACGGCTAAACTCTTTTATCGGTTTTTGAAAAAGTCCTCTGGGACATGCATGCCCAGGAGAAAATACGGCCATATGGTTGGCCCCCTTCCAAGCCCCCCAAAGCCGGAGAAGTGCAGGTTCTGCAGGCTTCGGCGCCCCTGTCCATATCACGGGGACAAGAAGGGAGGATCTGGGCGTTGACCTTTATCTCAGCCCAAGCACGTCATCCATCCCGTGTATCTCTCCGGGCTTTCCCCCCTTCACGACGTGCCTTATGGCATTCACGACGCCTGCGACGAACGCCTCCCGGCTATTTGCCCTGTGAGCGATCTCAATTCTCTCCTCCGGCCTAGAGAATATCACGGCGTGCTCTCCCACCACCTCCCCTTCCCTGATGGATTTTATCGGTATTTCATCGTGTGCCCTGCCGAGCGCCCTAGCCAGGATCTCGGCGGCCTTCTTCGCGGTGCCGCTCGGTGCGTCCTTTTTGTGAACGTGATGTACCTCCACTATCTCAACGTCGTATTCCGGGCCGAGCATTTGCGCGGCGTGCTCAATAGTTTTGAAGAACACGTTGACCCCCACCGACATGTTTGGCGATATCACAGCGGGAATCCTCCCCCTTTTTATTGTTTCCTCAATGGTCTTCATCTGTTCTCCTGTGAATCCGGTGGTCCCAACCACCACAGCCGCTCCAGCATCCGCAGCGGCCTTCACGTTTTCCACGGCAGCAGATGCGTTCGTGAAGTCCACAAGTACCTCGGGACTTGAACCTGCCAGCACTTCCCTGATTCGATCCGCACCCGCTATCTTCACGCCGATGCTCCCGACTCCCGCGACAACCCCGGCGTCCTTACCTATCTCCGGATTGTCCGGGGCATCCACGGCCCCCACGAGCTTCATGTCCTTCTCTCTGGAGATCTGCCGGACTATGAGCCTGCCCATGCGCCCGCAGGCCCCGCACACAACCACCCTTATCACGGTCGCACCAGCTTCATTTCGGCAAGAACCTGTCGAAGCTTTTTCTGGTTCTCGGGCTCCATCTCCACCAGCGGAAGCCTGACCCCTCCCGCTGGCATCCCCATCCAGTTCATGGCAGTCTTCACCGGAGCGGGATTGGTCTCTATGAAGAGGGCCTTGTAGAGCGGCCGGAGTTCTCTATCTATCCTCTCCGCCCTCTCAACGTCACCCGACCGAAAGGCCTCGATCATGGCAGCCACTTTGTCCGGAACGATGTTCGATGCCACTGATATCACCCCAACTCCCCCCAGCTTCATCATCTCAAGTGTGTCGGAGTCGTTTCCGGATATCACCACAAAGTCCTCGCCGCGAGTTAGCTCAATTATCCTCCTCACCTGGTTCATGTCGCCGCTCGCCTCCTTCACCCCAACTATGTTCTTGAGCCTCGCCAGCTTTGCCATGGTCTCCGGAAGCATGTTCACACCGGTCCGGGAGGGGATGTTGTATATCACCTGGGGGATGTCCACCTCCTCCGCGATTTTCTTGAAGTGTGCGTAAAGGCCGGCCTGCGTCGGCCTGTTGTAGTACGGGACCACAAGGAGGGCCCCATCCGCCCCGGCCTCCTTGGCGTGCCTCGTGAGCATGATGGCCTCCCATGTGCTGTTGCTTCCGGTTCCGGCGAGGACGGGCACCCTCCCGTTCGCTGCCTCCACCACGATGTCCACAACGCGGTTGTGCTCCTCGTAGGAAAGCGTGGAGCACTCTCCGGTCGTTCCCACGGGCACCAGGCCGTGTATCCCGCTCCTTATCTGGAACTCCACGTTCTTTTTCAGTCCTTCTTCGTCCAGCTCTCCATCCGGGCCAAAAGGCGTGACCATCGCTGTATATGCGCCCTCAAACATCCCCTGTCCCCTATATGTTCTCCATTCCCTTCCTGAAAAGCCTGAGCGCCTTCTCCCTGTCCTCCCACTTCACGAAGAAGCTGATGGATGCCCTGCTTGAAAGTATCTCGACTATGTTTATTCCGGCCTCCGCCACCGGTGCAGTAAGCTTGGCGATTACTCCGGGCGTGTATATGAACTTCTCGCTCTGGGCCACTATCATCGCCAGCCTCTCCTCGCTTGTTACGGCCTTCATGTGTTTGTCCCTGAGCACGACATCGTGGATGAGCCTGAGCGCCTTCTCCGCGTCATCGTTGGACACGTAAACTGAGAACGACCTCGGGCCTATGGAAACTCCAAATATGTTGATCTTCGCCCTGCTGAGGGGCTGCGCCACCTTTGCGAGTATGCCAGGGGTGCGCTGCATTTCCTCGCCCACCACGGTGAGCATGCAGAGCATCTTCTCGAAGAGCTCCACCCCGGCGGTCTCCTCCTCCCTTGGCCCTATTATTATGGTCCCCCCCGCTCTCAGGTTTCCATGCCTGAAGTGTATAACCCTTGCTCTTATATCAGGATCCTTGTAGTTCATCGCCCTGCTGTGCATCACCCTTGCCCCGAACCTGGCGAGATCCCTCATCTCCTCCACGGTGAGTTCGTTTATGATGCGCGTCCCCCTGACCATGTTCGGGTCTGCGGTCATCACACCGTCGACATCGGTAACGATTATCACCTCGTCTGCCTTTGCGCATTTACCGATCAGGAATCCCGTCGTGTCGCTTCCTCCCCTCCCTATGGTCGTGATTTCACCCGATGGCGTGCGTCCCAGGAAGCCGCATATCACCGGAACCGCCCCCTTTTCCATGATGGGAACTATATGCCTCCTCACCCTCCTCTGGGTCTCCTTGAGGTCTATGTTTGCCTCCTCAAACCTGTCGTCAGTTATAACGGGCCACCTCTCATCGAGCGGATCTATGAACTCACATGGAATGCCCAGCTTTCTGAGGGCGGACGAGAATATCCTCACGCTGACCCTTTCCCCCATCGCCATTATGTAGTCCATCTCCTTCTTGCTCCACTTTCCGCACCTCTGGGCTGCCTCCACCAGCGCGTCCGTGGTGTGCCCCATTGCGGACACCACAACCGCGACCTGGTTTCCTTTTTTGTATTCCCTTGCGACCGCCCTAGCGCAGAGATGGACCCGTTCCATGTTGCCGACGCTGGTGCCGCCGAACTTCACGACCAGCCTTTCCAATCACATCCACCCGGGCACCCTGTCGAGCTGGGTGAGGTACTCAAAGGTTTCCCTCTCCCGCACCACTTCAGCCTTCCCATTGTTCACCATGACCATCGCCGGACGGGGCTGGGCGGTGTGCTGGTTTGACATGGATAGCCCGTACGCCCCAACGTCGAATATCACCGCGAGGTCGCCCTGCTCCGGCTTCTGCAGCATCCTTTCCTTGCCCAGGAAATCCCCCGACTCGCACAGCGGCCCGGCCACATTGACCAAGACCTCATTCTTCTCGGATATCTTGTTTGCAAGTTCTATGTGGTGGTATGCCCCGTAGAGCGCGGGCCTTATCAGCGCATTCATGCCGGCGTCCACGGACACCCATGTGGGCATTCCCGGCCTCTCCTTCACGTAGCCGACCCTTGCGAGCAGGACTGTGGAATCGCCCACGATGTACCTGCCGGGCTCAAGGCAAACAGTGAGGTCAGGTATGTTCCTCTCCTCAACCACCCTCCTCACCACCCCTATCATCCTCTCGGCAACCTCCCCGGGCTGCAGCTCGCGATCCTCAGGCCTGTACGGGATCCCTATCCCGCCGCCGAAGTCCACGTGCGAGAGCCATATCCCGGTTTCCTCCTTCACCTGCACGAGGAGCGCCATCAGTTTCTCTGCCTCCTCCAAGAATGGAGCTGTGTCGAGCAGCTGCGAGCCTATGTGTGCGTGGATCCCCAGCACCTCAACCTCCTTCATCCTGGCAGCCGCCTTGTAGGCCTCGATCGCCTGTCCGCTCAGAACATCAAAACCGAACTTGCTTTCCCTGAGGCCCGTTGCTATGTAGGGATGTGTGTCCACCCTGACATCCGGGTTAACCCTGAACCCGATCCTGGCCTTCTTCCCCAGCTTTCCCGCGATGCGTCCCACCGCCTTCAGCTCCTGGAAGTTATCGACGTTTATCATCACTCCGTTTGCCACGCACATCTCGAGCTCCCTCTCGGTCTTGTAGTTTCCGTTGAAGACCATGTCCTTCGGCTCGATGCCTGCTCTCATCGCTATCCTCAGCTCGCTGAGGGAGCTCACGTCCGCCCCCGCCCCCTCGGTTTGGAGAACCTTGACCACTGCGGTGTTGAAGTTGGCCTTAAGCGCGTAGAACACCTTGACCCTCGGCCACCTCTCGGAGAAAGCCCTGTAAAACCTCCTGTATTTTTCCCTTATCCTCTGCTCGTCGGTAACGTAGAGCGGCGTCCCGAATCGCTCCGCCAGCTCGACCGCATCCACCCCGCCTATTGTCAGGTGACCCCTCGAGTTCACGCCGAAGTGTGATTTCAGCATCAGCACCTGCGCTCCACCTCCCTTATGGATTCCTCGAGGATGTCGAGCCCCAGCTCGAGGTCCCTCTCCGGAATTGTGAAGTTGGGGGCTATCCTTATGGAGGACTTCCCTCCCCTGAACAGGAGCAGCCCACGCTTGAGCGCCTCCTGCATCACCATCTCCCTCTCGTCCACCCCGTAGTCCTTCGTGTTCCTGGACTTCACGAACTCGATCGCCATCAGGAACCCCATCCCCCTGACGTCTCCAACTATTTTTGATTTCTCCCCGATTTCCTTCAGCCGCTTCAGCGCTTTCTTCCCCAGCCTCGCCACCCTGTCGACCAGCCTTTCCTCCTTCAGGATCTTCAGCCCCTCTATTGCGGCGGCGCACGCCACCAGATTGCCTCCAAACGTGGAGGCATGTGCGCCTGGCTTCCAGTCCATGATGCTCTCCCTCGCTATTGTGGCCCCTATCGGCGCGATCCCGCCCCCGAGTCCCTTCGCAAGGCATATTATGTCGGGAACCACTCCCCAGTGCTCTATCGCGAACATCTTTCCAGATCTTCCAAGCCCCGTCTGTATCTCATCAGCTATGAAAATCCAACCGTTCTCCTCGCATAGCTCCTTGAGCATCGGGTAGAAATCCGGTGGAGGTATCACGTATCCTGAGGTCCCCTGGATGGGCTCTGTTATCACGGCCGCAACCTCGTTTGCAGGCACCCTGTCCCTCGTCGCCCTGATTATGTACTCTATGCACATGTGAGATACCTCGGAGGGTTTCCAGCCCATTGGCGGCCTGTATGGATTTGGAAACGGCATGAAGCTCACCCCGGGAACCAGCGGCGCGAAGCGCTCGGAGTACTTCACGTTGCTGGTTAGGCTGAGGGAGCCCATGGTCCTTCCGTGAAATCCGCCCTCGAAGGCTATCATCCTGGGACGCCCCGTGTGCCACCTCACGCACTTGAAGGCTGCTTCAACCGCCTCAGTCCCGCTGTTGGACAGAAAGACCTTTTTGTTAAACCTTCCGGGCGTCATGCTGACCAGGCGCTCAGCGAGGTCGACCTGTGCCTCATAGTAAAAGTCGGTCCCGGCGAAGTGTGTCAGTTTTCTCAGCTGCTTCTCCACAGCAGCGATGAGCCTCGGATGGGAGTACCCGTAGTTCATCACAAACATTCCGGAGGTCAGGTCTAGTATGACGTTTCCATCCACGTCCTTTATGTAACATCCCCATCCTTCCTCAGCCACCACGGGCTCAGCTCGGGTGTATGAGGGTGACATGACCCTCCTGTCCCTCCTGAGAAGCCTCTTCGCGCGTGGTCCCGGAATCAGGCTTTTTATCCTCGGGCCACCCCCGACCCAGGATGGTTTTTTCACGGTCGCACCTTCTTACAAATCAGCATCATCTGGTTATAAAAATAGATGTAGCGGAAAACTGGGGGATGTAGGCTGGTTTTATTTGGCTAATGGTAAGTTCATCTGGTGGAATATGGCAGCGGGTGAGGAGGTCACGTTGGAGGCGGTCAGGCGCGTGTTGCCAGAAAGGCGCCCGGATGCCCACAAGGGGGATCATGGAAGGGTGGTTGTCGTGGGCGGAAGCGTGAGGTACGTGGGGGCTCCAGCGCTTGCAGCGTTGGCCGCACTGAGGACAGGATCGGATCTCGCGATAGTGGCAGCTCCGGAAAAGACCGCCTGGGCGATCAACGCCCTCTCTCCCGACCTCATAACCGTAAAGCTTCCCTGTGAAAACCTTGAGCCCGGGTCGGTCGATGAGATACTTGAGGAGGCTGCGAGGTCAAACGCGATGGTGGTCGGTCCGGGCCTTGGCAACGATAAAAAAACTTTGGAGGCGGTTGGGCTGCTTCTGCAGGACATCAGGAGAAGTTATCCGCGGCTTCCGCTGGTGATAGACGCGGACGCGCTGAGGACATTTCCACCGGAGATCTCCCGCGGGATGCCCTGGGTTCTAACCCCTCACGCGGGTGAGCTCGCAGAGATGACTGGTCACGCGCCGCCCTCTGTGCTCGATGAGCGGATCAAGTCCGCGGAGATGGCATCAAGGAAGTTCGGATGCGTGGTGCTCCTCAAGGGAAGAATTGACGTGATCTCATCCCCGGATGGAGGAAGGATGCTGAACAGGACCGGTAATCCCGGCATGACCGTGGGGGGCACCGGGGACGTCCTCTCCGGGATAGTGGGCTCCCTTCTCGGACAGGGGGTGGGGCCGTTTGAGGCAGCATGGGCTGGGGCATTGATATGCGGGAGGGCCGGAGACCTCTGTATGAGGGAAAAGGGTTATGAATTCATAGCGTCAGATTTACTGGACAAAATACCAGAGGTGTTTGGAGAGATAAGGAGGAAGAGACGTGGCAAAGTTCGAGGTCGCTGAGAGGCGGATATTCAACGTGAAGATATGCATGAGATGTTACGCTCACAACCCGATCAAGGCCACAAAGTGCAGAAAGTGCGGTTACTCAGGGCTCAGGCCGAAGTCGAGGGAAGAGCGTGCGTAGGGTCGAGGAAAGGCTGAGGAAGATCATAAAGAGGGATGGTGCGGCCCACCTCACCCTGATAGACCCGGAGAAGCAGGACCCCAGAGCTGCGGGAAGGATCGCGCGCGATGCCGCCGATGCTGGGACTGATGGCATAATGGTGGGGGGATCGACCGGGGCTACAGGGAAGGTGCTGGATGAAACCGTGCTTTCGATAAAGAGGTCCACGGACCTTCCGATAATACTTTTTCCTCCGGGTGAGGGAGGAATATCGAGGCATGCAGACGCGATATTCTTCATGAGCATGCTAAACTCAACTGATCCATATTTCCTCTCCGAGGCCCAGATGAGGGGAGCGCCTCTCGTGAGGAAGTTCGGAATAGAGCCGATACCTATGGGCTATATACTCATAGAGCCAGGCGGGGCGGCTGGAAGGGTGGGGAAGGCCAGGCTGGTGCCCAGGGAGAGGTCAGATCTGGCGGTGGCGTATGCCCTGGCTGCGCAGTACTTCGGGATGCGGTTTATCTACTTGGAGGCCGGCTCCGGCGCTGATCGTCCCGTCCCGGTGGAGATGGTGAGGGCGGTTAGGAGGAACACGGAGGTCACGCTCATAGTGGGAGGCGGAATAAGAACCCCGGAGGCAGCAGGGGAGAGGGTCAGGGCCGGGGCCGACATAATAGTTACGGGGACAATTGCGGAGAATGCCGGAGATCGCGTGAGGGTCTTGGGCGAGATAATAAGGACAATTAAATCATGCGCCTGTGCTTAGCGCACGAGATGCAGGCGTAGCCCTTAACTTCAGGAAGGAATATCCTCCTCCTGTCGATTCCGGGTATGTTCCTTAGCTCTCCCATTCCGTACCTCTTCTTAACTGGGATCGCCTTTATCCTAGGTACCAGTCGCCCGCAGTATACGCATGAAACTGGCTGGCTCCTGCCTCCGGCCTTATAAAGACCCCACTTCTTGCCCATCGTCCCCTCTGGTGATTAACCTGCCAGCCTATAAACGATTTGTGGGCTTCTGGCGTCAATACTCCTCGCACTTGACCTGGTAGAAGCTCCTCGGGTGTCCACACGATGGACACACCTCCGGAGGCTCTGTGCCGTAGTGGACGTACCCGCACTCCCTGCAGACCCACCACACCGGCTTAGGCTTCTTGAAAACTGTGCCCTCCTTGACCTCCTTAAGGAGCTTCCTGAACCTCTCCTCGTGGTGCTCTTCTGCCTTGGCGATCGCCCTCAGCCTCGCTGCGATCTCAGGAAATCCCTCCTCCTCCGCGGCTTTGGCGAACTCCGGATACATCTTCGTGTGCTCGTAGTTCTCTCCGGCTATGGCCGCCTCAAGGTTCTGGGCGGTGTTTCCAAGCACCGTTGGTACCCCCGCATCCACCTTTATCTCCTCGATTTTCTCGCCGCTCTTGGCCTTCAGCTCGTTTATCAGCTTGAAAAGCCAGCTGGCGTGCTCCCTCTCGTTGTCCGCGGTTATCATGAATATCTCGCCGATCTGCTCGTATCCCTCCTTCCTAGCGGCCTTCGCGTAGAACGTGTACCTGTTTCTAGCCTGCGACTCGCCTATGAATGCCTTCGCCAGGTTTTCAATCGTTTTCTTCGTATCCATCCCAAGGTCGTTTGGTGCAGCTGCATAAAAAGCCTTTTCCGAGGCGCCGGCGTGCTGGCCGTAACCCACCTTCTGTTTTAGGCGACATTCAGCTGAGCGGGCTACCACCCGCCTCCGGCAGGCGTTCATCGGCGGAAACTTGCCCTTGCATCCCGCGGGTTGGCCGTTTCATCCTCTCCGGAACAACTTCAGCCTTCCGGCATCATCATGCACGAACCGGGAGGTGTCGTTTCTGTGCCATTGCCCCAACCTCTCGGCTGGGCCCTTGCGGGCTCGCGGGCCTGCCCGATGGGTGGAGTTTCCTCAGGCTTTCGCCCGACGGTCGCCCACCAGCTCGCCGGCACAGTAAACTATGGTCATGGGATAATAATACGCTTCCTGCCGGCCCGTATGCCCGCCATCTCCGGCGGCGCTGGCCTTGGTTCCTGAGAAGGGTTCTCCATGGACGCTCTCAGCCCCCGCAGCAGCGTTTGCATCGTTTGCGAAAGCCCGCGATCCATGGGCAGTTGGACAGTGGACGCGGGCATCGCCCGTTTATGTTCGCGGGGAAAGACTTAAGCCGGTCAATCGAACTCTTAATCGGTTTGCATGATCGAACTCGTGTGGATCCTGCTGGCGACCTTTCTGGTGAGCCTCATTTCCTTCGTCGGTGCGACAACGCTCATTCTGTCTGAGAAAATGCTCAAACGCCTTCTCCTTGTCCTCGTCGGATTCTCCGCTGGAGCCCTCATCGGAGGCGCCTTCTTCCACCTCCTGCCGGAGACGATTGAGGGAGTTGCCGGGGGCCAGCTCATGGACGTTTTCACAGTGCTCATCTCTGGATTCGTGATTTTCTTCGTCATGGAAAAGCTCCTCTGGCGCCACTGCCACGAGAGAAAGTGCCCGATTCACACTTTCGCCTATCTGAACCTGCTCGGCGACGGGGTGCACAACTTCATAGACGGACTGATAATAGCGGCGAGCTTTATTGCCAACTTTCAGCTTGGGCTGGTCGCAACGCTGGCTGTGGCAGCCCACGAGGTCCCGCAGGAGCTTGGGGACTTCGGCGTCATAGTCTACGGGGGAATAGGGCCGCGCAGGGCCCTGGCGTTGAACTTCATCACGGCGCTGGCGGCCGTTGCCGGCGGCTTATCCGGGTACTGCTTTAATAATTACCTGAGCGGACTGATGATATTCTTCCTTCCGTTCGCGGCTGGGGGTTTTCTGTATATAGCGGCCTCCGATCTCGTGCCGGAGCTTCACAAGGAGAGGGAGAGGACCAGGGTTGTCGCATCCTTCTCCGCCTTCATCCTCGGTATCCTCCTGATGGGGGCAATGAGATATGTTCTCGGCTGATGAACGGTTAACCAACGGTGATGATGAAATGCAGCGCAAAAAAAGCTTGATGGCCGCCCTGGCGTGGTCACTCCTGCTCTTCGGCCTGTTCACGATAATCTATCACAGGGTAACCGGCAGCCCTCTCTTTCCGGTTTACGACTATGGAGATCTGAAGTCGTATCACCCGGTCTTGATCCCCCTCGTATACGTGGCCAACTACATCAGCAGGGCATGGGGCGCTTTCCTGTTTGCCTTCATGCTCGGAGGATTCATCGAGGCCTTTGTGCCTCGGGAGAGGATGAGGGGCTACCTCTCGAGCAGGAGCGCGAGGTCCTATGTTCTGGCCGCACTTTTCGCCCCCGTGCTCGCGGTGTGCTCCTGCAGCATGATACCCATCTTCGGGGGCATACTGATGGCAGGGGCTGGGCTAGGCCCGGCGCTCACATTTCTTCTCATGGCACCGGCCGGAAACTTCCTCGCCATACTCTTCACCTCGGAGCTCATCTCACCGGTGATCGCGGGCGCCAGGTTCGGCTTCGCGTTTCTGGGGGCAGTGGTGATAGGCTTCCTCGCATCGAGAACTCCGTGGGGGAAGTCGGTCGAGGAGAGGTTCGCAGGACTCTCTGCCAAGTCAGCAGAAACTGTGAATATGGGATTAAGGGACAAGTCCGTAAGCGCTGTGCGGGAGGCATATGTCCTCGTGAGGATGGTGCTTCCATATCTCATCATAGGGGTGGCGGTTGTTAGCTTCATAGATGCATACATGCCAAGAGACATCATCGGCGCGTACTTCACCGGTCCCCTCGGGGTGATCCTCGGCGCTGCGATAGGAGTCCCGCTGTACACTCCGACCCTCGTTGAGGTTTTCTTCGTTAAAGCACTGATGGGGGCCGGAATGTCGGCCAGCGCCGCCCTCGCCTTTCTTCTAGGCGCTCCGATGTCCTCGGTACCGTCAATGATGGGAGTTTCCAGGATCATAGGATGGAGGACTGTGCTCACGTATGCCGTGCTGGCCATTCTCTGGGCGATGGCCGCAGGATTCGTGTACATGGTTTTTATAGGAGGAATGTAAAATGGAGGGGGTGGGAGAAGATGGTTAAGATAGAGGTTTTCGGCAGCGGATGCCTGAAATGCATGAAAACTGAAGAAAACTGCAGAAAGGCCGTGAGGGAGCTCGGCATAGATGCTGAGGTCACCCACGTGTATGACTTTGTAGAGATGATGAAGAGGGGAATCACGAGCAGCCCCGCGGTGGCGATAGATGGAAGGCTCGTGGTGAGCGGAAGGGTGCCGGAGGTTGAGGAGATAAAGAGGTTGCTGGGCGAAAAGAGACGAGCCGACTGGTAGAGCGGGAACGGTCGAGTCCCTAATCGCTGCTGTGAATATAAGGATAAACGTATATGCCCGTTCGAAAAAAGCGGGAAGGAGTTCAGCTTCCTCTTCGCACACCACTGAGAACTGAAAAAACATCAGCTCTGCGGCGATTGCTGGGAGGAGCATCGCGACGTGCTCCGCTCACGGGAAGCCGGAAAGCTGCTGTGGACAAGGAGTCCATTTTTCGGAAAACAGGTGCCCATAAACAAAAATTTTATTAGGGCCCCTCCCCCATCTCTAACGTCATGATGGAGATAAGATTTCACGGTCGCGGGGGTCAGGGCGCTGTCACCGCCGCAAGGCTCCTTGCTCAGGCGGCGTTCTACGAGGGAAAATATTCCCAGTCATTTCCTTTCTTCGGCGCTGAGAGGAGGGGGGCCCCGGTTCTGGCCTTCGCGCGGATAAACGACCGGCCCATAGGGATAAGGACCCAGATATACGAGCCGGACTGCGTGGTCGTGCTCGATCCATCCCTCCTGAAGTTCGTCAACGTGGCGTCCGGAATAAAGAGGGATGGAAAGATAGTGCTCAACGCGAAGGAACCGGTGAAGTTCCCCGGCGCCAGCACATACATAGTCGATGCCACGGGCGTCGCCATGGAGACGCTGGGCGCGCCGATAACCAACACTGCGATGCTGGGGGCCTTCGCCAGGGCGGCCGGAGCGGTGGGTCTAGAGTCCGTCATCAGGGCGATCCAGGAGTATTTCCCTTCAAAACTCGTTGAGAAGAACGTTAATGCCGTGAAGGTAGCGTATGAGAGGACGAGGTTGGTGGAATGAGCTCGAAGAGGATAACTGTCGGGGCGGTCGTGCTGGAGCCCGGGAACACCGTTCGGAACGAGACGGGAAGCTGGAGGAGCATGAGGCCGGTCGTCGATGAGTCCAAGTGCACGGGGTGCGGGATCTGCTGGCTCTATTGTCCGGATGCGGCCATAAGCAAGGGGAAGCCGGTGAGAATAGATTACAGGTACTGCAAGGGCTGCGGCATATGCGCCAACGAGTGCCCTGCCAAGGCGATAAGGATGGTCATTGAGGAGGAGGGGAAATGAAGGAGTTCATGAACGGCAACGAGGCGGCCGCGCTCGGCGCCAAGCTCGCGAGGGTGAAGGTCATCTCCGCCTACCCCATCACTCCCCAGACCGTTGTTGTGGAAAAGCTGGCGGAGTATGTGGCGGACGGGGAACTCGATGCCGAATACATGAAGGTGGAGTCCGAGCACAGCGCGCTGAGCGCCTGCATAGGAGCAGCGGCAACTGGAGTCAGGGCATTCACAGCCACATCCTCACAGGGCCTGATACTGATGAGCGAGATAATGTACATAGCCTCGGGGCTGAGGATTCCCCTTGTCATGGCAAACGCCAACAGATCCCTTTCCGCTCCACTCTCCATATGGAACGACCAGCAGGACTCCATGGCGGTGAGGGACAGCGGATGGATCCAGATCTACTGCGAGGACAACCAGGAGATACTTGACTCGGTGATCCAGGCATTCAGGATAGCGGAGGAGGCGCTTCTCCCCGTGATGGTGTGCTACGATGGCTACATACTCTCCCACACGTCTGAGCCCGTGGACGTGCCCTCTCAGGAGGATGTGGACGGGTTCCTGCCCCCATACAGATATCCCCACCCGCTTGACCCCGAGCGACCGGTCACAATCGGCGCGGTCGGCGTTCCCGAGTACTACGAGGAGTTTAGGCACCAGCTACAGGAGGCGATGTTGCAGGCGAAGTGGATCGTTGCCAGAGTTGGTGACGATTACGGAAGGAGGTTCGGCAGAAAGTATGGGCTCATGGAATGCTACAGGTGCGAGGACGCGGAGATAATTGCGGTGACGATGGGATCGCTCGCCGGCACCCTGAGAAAGGTCATCGACGATTACAGGAAGGAGGGGAGCAAGGTGGGTTTGGTAAAGCTCAGGCTCTACAGGCCCTTCCCGGCCGAGGAGCTGGCGCAGGTCCTCTCCGGGGCCAAGGGCGTCTGCGTGATGGAGAAGGACATATCTCCGGGTGCGACCGGTGGATTATTCTCGGACGTTGCGTCGGCGTTTGTCAACAGGAGGGATGCCCCGGTCATGCTGAACTTCGTCTGCGGGCTCGGGGGGAGAGATGTAACCGAGGAGCAGATAAGAGAGGCCCTGAAGGAGACTTTTGAGGCGGCGAGGAGCGGGAAGGCGGAAAAAGTGGTGAGGTGGCTCGGGTTGAGGGAGACCGTGGTGGGTGATATTGAATGAGCGCGATGACCGCTGTGCCGGATGAGGAGCTGTTCGCGCCCGGGCACAGGGCGTGTGCCGGCTGTGGGGAGGCGCTGGCGATAAGGCTCATCCTGAAGGCGCTGGGGAAAAATGTCATAGTTTCGTCTCCCACGGGCTGCATGGAGGTGATAAGCACACCGTATCCGGAAACGGCGTGGAGGGTTCCCTGGATACACG
>JAWCKV010000015.1:0-20210 GCA_038851565.1 Hadarchaeales archaeon (SeqCode)
TCGAGGATGTGGAGTCCGGGATTCAGTTCCAGATGGTGGGGGTCAAACCCGAGGATACCTCTCTCATGGAGTTCTACTTCGGGAGCAGGGTCGCGCCGGGAGGGTATGCCTGGTTTTTCCCTAAGGGGGAAGACACGGCAAACGTTGGGCTGGGCGTGCTGGGAAGCAGGGCGGAGCGCAGACCGATCGAGTACCTGAAGGACTTCGTCAAAAAGATGGCCCACATAAGCTGCGGAAAGGTGGTCGAGATAAACGCCGGAGGGGTTCCTGTAAGCGGGCCGATCTCCCAGACTGTCAAGGATAACCTGCTCGTGGTCGGAGACGCGGCGAGGCAGGTGAACCCGCTCACCGGCGGAGGCATAGACTCTGCCATGCGCGCGGGCGCGATAGCTGGGGAGGTTGCGGCCAAGGCCGTGAAGGAGGGAGACACATCCGAAAAGCGTCTCATGGAGTACCAGAAGAGGTGGAAGGCAGCAATAGGGGAAAGACTGGAGAAGTACCTGAAGGGCAAGGAAGTCCTGCTCAAGCTCTCGGACGAAGAACTCGATCAGCTCGCAAAGACCCTCAGCTCGGTGAAGTTCGACAGGATAAGCCTCACTGACATGCTCAGGGTCATAGTGCGGGCTCACCCAAAACTCCTCTGGAAGCTCAAAGGGCTCCTCTGAGAAGGCTGGCCGGGAGGCGGCCAGGGTGATCGCATGCAGAGGTCCGGTCACATCGGGGGGGCTATGCTGTTCTCGGCCATGCTCTCGGCGCAGCTTGGCCTTCTGAGGGCCCATGCCCTCATCCTGGCCCTCGCTGCCTCCGCGGTCGCCACGTTTCCGGACGAGGACCTGAAATGGCACCTTCACCGGGGCTTCACGCACTCCCTGCTATTCCTGGCATTTGCCTCGGCCGCATTCGGTCTGCTCGGGTGCTTCCTGTGGACCATTTTGCCCTCTCAGCTTGGCTGTTCTGAGTGGTCGTGTCTCGTGTCATCCGTGGACCAGCTACACGTGTTCATCGCATGCTCCCTCCCAACACTGGTCGGAGGCGGCTCGCATCTCTTCTTTGACCTGATGACGAAGAGCGGAATACCCGTGCTCTGGCCCAGCGGCCGAAAATACGCCATGGGGCTGTTCAGGTCCTCCAACACACTGGCGAACTACGGACTTTTAGCGCTAGGAGCTCTCTTCCTGACCTCGATCCTGATGGGGCTTCCCTAGGGCACGAGCCTGTTTCTGTCCCTGGGGAAGAGCACGCACTCCCTCACGTTGGATGCTCCGGTCAGCGCCATTGTGAGCCGGTCAAGGCCCAGGCCCCATCCGGCATGGGGCGGAAGCGCACCGTACCTGTAGTTCAGGAGATGATGTGAAAAGTTCTCGGGGTTCAGCCCCTTCTCCCTCAGCCCCTTTATCAGCATGTCAGCCTGATGTATGCGCGTACCTCCAGAGGCGAGCTCAAGATCGCCGTACATGAGGTCAAAGGACTCGGATAGCCTCGGATCCTTCCTGTGCGGCATCGTGTAGAAAGGCTTTATCGCGAGAGGCCAGTCCACTATGAAGTACGGTCCTGAAAATATCTCGCCGAGCTTTTTCTCGGCAGGCGTGGGAAGATCCTCTCCCCAGGGCACGTTGACCCCTGCGTCGGACAGAAGCTTCAGCGCCTCGTCGTATGTTATCCGCCTGAAGGGCTTCGAGGGAACATCCACCCTGTGGCCGAGCACCTCGAGTTCCCTCACGCACCTTTCCCTCACCCTACCGAACGCCCGGACCACCGCCTCCTCCAGAATCCTCATCACGTCGTCGGCAGTTGAATAAGCCGCCTCTATGTCCACCGATGTGGCCTCGTTCAGATGCCTCGGCGTGTCGTGCTCCTCGGCCCTGAAGATGGGCCCAACCTCGAAGACCCTGTCAAAGCAGCCCGTGAGGACCTCCTTGTACAGCTGAGGGCTCTGGCTCAGGAAGGCTTCCCTCTCGAAGTACGCGACCGGGAACAGCGCTGCGCCGCTCTCGGTGGCGGTGGCAACTATCTTTGGGGTCTGGACCTCCAGAAATCCCTCAGAGACCAGGTATTCCCTTATGGCCTGAAGCGCCTCGTGCCTTATCCTGAATATGGCCTGGCACTCCGGCCTCCGCAGGTCAAGCCCCCTTGCATCCAGCCTCGTGTCAAGGTTGGCCTTCACTCTTCCCATCGGGTCAAGCGGCAGGGGAACGGCGGCGAGGTTGAGTATCTTGAGCTCCGAGGGGATGACCTCGACGCCGCGCGGCGCCTGGGATGCAGCCACCACCCTCCCCCTCACGGCCACGGAGGACTCCTGCGTGAGCGAGTCTATGCGCGAGATCATCTCGCTCCCAACCTTTGCCTTTGGAGCGGTCACCTGCACGTATCCGGAGACATCAAACAGCGTGAAGAACTTTATGCCGCCAAGATCCCTGACATCAACCACCCTGCCCATCAGTATGACCTCGCTTCCCACGAGCTCCCTTGTGATCTGGGAGCACATGTGGGTCCTCCTGAGCTCTCCCATGTCGTCCACAGGATCTCCCAGCTCAACTAGAGCTGATTCCGCTATAAAGCCTACAGACTGAAGAGCGCTGAAAAATAAAAAATAAAAAAGGGCGCGGAACGCTGCATTACTTGCCCAGTGTTATCTCAATTGTGGACACGTTGACCGCGCCGCCTTCGCCCTGGACCTCCTCGGTCCCTATCGAAATGTTCCTTACCTGCAATCCCTGCAGAAAACGGTTCCTGACGATCTCCGCCACATCCACTGCCCTGCTGATGGCCTTACCACGTGCCTTCAGGGTGACCACTCCGGCACCCTCATTGAACTGCGTTATCGCTGCCAGCACATAGTTCATCACCGGTTTGTTGCCTACGAAAACCACGTTGTCGGCGCTCTTTTTTGCTTCAGCCATGTTTTTGCCCTCCTTTTTTGTTTTTGTTGGTCGGTCTTTCTCGGTTCTAAGCCAATAAATACCTTCCGGTCTGGACCCCGTTAGGGTAAAGAGGGCGCGCGCATAAAATGGGCTGGATGCCATGAGGATCAAGAACTTCCTTGTAACCGGCGCTCCTGGAAGCGGGAAAAGCTCCGTGATCGCCAGAACCGCGGATCTGCTGAGGTCCAGGGGACTCAGGCCCGGCGGCATAATATGCCCCGAGATCAGGGAGGGGGGAACCAGAATTGGCTTCAGGATGGAGGACATCTCAACCGGTGAGAAGGAAATTCTCGCACATGTGAATATCAGGGGCGGGCCCTCCATCGGGAAGTATGGGGTGAACATTGAGGGGCTGGACAGGATGAGCAGGGAAGCCATAGGGAAGGCCGTATCCGGCTCCGACTTCGTGATCATAGACGAAATAGGCCCGATGGAGGTGCTGAGCACGGAGTTCAGAAGGGCCGTTGCCGCTGCCCTAGACTCTGAAAAACCGGTGATAGCAGCAGTGCACATGAGGACAGCCGGAGGGTTCATAGGCTCGGTCAAGTCAAGGAAGGACGCGAGGATAATTCAAGTGGACAGGGAGAACCGCGACAGGCTTCCACACGAGCTCGCCGAGGCGGTTGAGCGGGCGATAAGGGGAGGGGAAACATGACGGGAAAAATCGTTCTTGAAGGAAGCGTGAGAATCGAGGTCCCTGAACCTGAGGGGTACAGGACTCCCTCCGGCGACTACGCGCCATCCCTCTCGGAGGTCTTCTACAACCCCCACATGGAGCTCTGCAGGGACATATCGGTCTCGGTTGCACAGGTGATCGAGAGGGAGCTGGGAGAGCTCAGGGCCTGCGACCCGCTGGCAGGGGTGGGCGTGAGGGGGATAAGATACGCGGTGGAGGTGGAGGGTACCACGGAGGTGCTGATAAACGACAGGTCTGTGGCCGCGCAGAAATACATCTCCCGCAACCTGGAGCTCAATCCAAGCGCTGCAATCAGAAAGGAGAACGACGACGCAAATGTGGTGATGCTGAAAAACAGGGGAAGGTTCAACTTCATAGACATCGACCCCTTCGGATCCCCTGCCAGATTCATGGATGCCGCCTGCGCGGCTGTCTCCAGGCGAGGCATGATAGCGCTCACTGCCACGGATACCGGACCCCTGTGCGGCTCCCACCCGAGGACCTGCCTGAGGAGGTACGGAGCCAGGCCTATCCGCACGGAATACTGTCACGAGCTTGGCATACGGATCCTCATCGGCTTCTGCCAGAGGGTTGCTGGAAAGCATGAGCTTGGACTTGAGCCCGTGCTTGTACACTCCACCCGCCACTACTTCAGGGTTTACCTGCGCGCGCGACGCGGCACCTCACTCGCGGACGCCTCCCTCAGAAAACAGGGCTATATCTCACACTGTTTTTCCTGCGGGAGGAGGTGGGTCTCCGAAGGCATGCTGAATATCTCAAGGTGCGAGTGCGGCAGTCCGCTGGAACACTCGGGGCCCCTCTGGACAGGCCCCCTCTGGGAGAGGGAGTTCCTGGAGAAGGTTATCTCAGACATCTCCTGGAGGAGCTTCAGGCTGCGAATGGAGGAGATGCGCATGCTCTTCCTCTGTCTGGAGGAATGCCACGGACCGCCAACTTTCTACGACATCAATGAGGTTGCCAGCATGGCGAGAACATCTCCTCCCAAGATGAAGAGGCTCCTTGAGCAGCTCAGGAGATGCGGAAGGTTCGCCTCCAGAACTCACTTTTCGCCAACTGGCTTCAGGACCGAGGCGGACATAGAAGAAATCACTCGGATGCTCAGGGACTAGGTGCGCCCCGAAACCCCATGGCCACGACGTATATCTCAGCGCTGCCCGCCCTAGAAGCTGCTGGCTTTGAGGCCTTCACGAACTCAAACATGTCCCTGACCTTGCTGATAAAATCGTTGAACTCCTTCCCCTGAAAAACCTTGACCACGAAGTTCCCCCCTGGCCTCAGCAGGGCTCCGGCGCAGGAGAGCGCTGACCTGGAAAGATCGATGGACCTGAGATGATCGACCTCCCATACCCCAGATATCCTGGGGGAGAGGTCCGAGAGCACCACATCGACATTACGGGGGAGGGTTTTCCTGATGAGCTCAAACGTGGATGGGTCCCTTATGTCTCCACGTATGAAAGCCACGTTTTTGCCGGGAAGGCTTTCCATGTCCTGGACATCAACAGCCAGCACGAAGCCCGCTGGCCCCACCTTTCTAGAGGCTATCTGCGTCCATCCCCCCGGCGCTGCTCCGAGATCCACAACCACATCCCCTTTTCGCATTATGCCGTACCTCTCGTCGAGCTGCCTGAGCTTGAAGGCCGCCCTGCTCCTGAATCCCATCTCCTTTGCCATCCTGTAGTAAGAGTCTGCTGTCGTGCCTCTCCTAGCCCTGCCCATTGATGATCCTCCCCGGGCTCAACCCGGCCTCCCTGAACGCCCTTTTGACTGCCGAAAGCAGGAGATTCCGATCTGGATGATAAAAGAGATGGCCTGGACATCTGCAGTCGCTCGATCCGAACCCCCTCACGCCCTTCAGCTCTCTCGCCAGATGCCCCGCGACCTCACACTCCTTTCTCTGCTCGGATTCTGCGGCGACAACGTCTACCGCGCGGGCATGAAGCATCAGGTGATCGATGTGCCAGTACACCTTCTTATCCGTGCTGAGGTGTCTGCTCACCCTGCGCTCTATTCCTCCCAGTGCTGATCCCAGATAGGCGTAGTAACCCGCACCGAACTCAACCCTTCCGAGCTCCCCCACGGCCAGAGAAATGTCGTAGGGAACATAGAGCAGTATGGCGTAGGTTCCTCGCATCCGCCCCTCTTACCTCAACGTCTTCTCCTGGGTGGCGCTCTCTCCAGGGGACTCCTCAACCACCACGGTGATCTTCCTTACGTTCGCATATCCCGAAAGCCCCTTTGCCACCTCTTCCGATATGACCCTTGCGAGCTCCTCCACAGTGGTGTTGACCGCTGGTATCCATACCACATCCCCCTCAGGAAACTCAAAGACCCTGCCGTGGACCGATATCCTCACGCTGCCTGTTCTGGAGATCACGGTCAGCGCGCTGTTCATGGAAGGAAGCAGCACCCGGTGGTCGTAGGCCTCGCACATCTCCCTGACCATCCTCTTCAGCTCCAGAAAGTCCACCACCAGCCCTCTCTCATCCGGCTCGCCCTCAACGGTGACGCCAACCTTCCAGTTATGCCCGTGGAGGTGCTCGCACCTCTGGTGTCCTACGATGAAGTGAGCACCCGAGAAGCCCAGCCCTTCCCTGAGGTCTATCCTCATCAGAGCACACCCATCAACCTGTGCACCTGGGGGATTATTGCCGTTTCCCTTATTCCGGACCGCGACGCCATCTCCGAGATCCTGCATATCCTCTCGAATGAAGGCGGCCTCACCCTCCCCCTTCCCGTGACCGGCTGGAGGACGAGCGGGACCCCCAAGGGTGCAAGCCGGTGAAAAACTCTATTGAGGGCAGATTCACCTGTTGAGCTCATTATGACCATCTTCGCAAAAACATCGACCGATCCCCCCGCCGCCAGCTCGATACACCTCAGCTCCTCCCCCAATATCTCTGCCCACTTCACACGGGGAACCGCAAGGTGGTCGGGCATCTTTATGTCCACGGATGCGATGTCTATATACGGCAGCACCCTCTCCATCGCGGTGCTAGAGCAACCGTTGGTCTCCAGATACGTTCTGAACCCATTCTCCCTGCATGCCCTCGCGAGTTCAACAAGGAATTCACCGGACAGAAGTGGCTCGCCGCCCGTCAGGGAAACGCTGTGGATGTCAGGGGTCCATAGTTTTTTCAGGTGCCCGATTGTCTCATCCGCTGAAAGGGGGTTTGAAACCCTCCTGAACCTGCCTGAGCCCGGCGAGATCTCCACTCTGCAATAAGGAGGACTGAAACTCCTGAAGTCCCTGGAGTCACAGTAAACGCAGCTCCATGAGCAGCCGGCCAGCCTCACAAATAGCTGCCTCCTGCCGACGTAGAGCCCCTCTCCCTGAATGGAGCTGAATATCTCGCCAATGTGCCACTCGGCCATTACCACACCAAAAAATCATGGACTCGCGAGGTAAAAACTGAGGGTTACGCCTTTATATCCCTTAACCGTAAAATGAACTGGATCGGATGCCTTCCGTCGAGGAATTCAAGCGCGCTTGGAGGGAAATGGAAATAGAGGAGGCGAAGAGGGATTTCATCGCGCACCTTGCTGCATATCTCATAGTAAACATCTTTATCGCCGTCTTCAACCTGATTACCTCGCCGGGGGTTCTGTGGTTTCACTGGCTAGTCTTGGGATGGGGAGTAGGCCTGGCCTTCCACTTTGTCTTCTCAAGGGAGAGATTTGTCGCCCACCAGTGGGAAACCAAGGCCGGAAGGGTTGAGATCCGGGCATCAGGAAAATTGAAAAGAAAGTAGATCTGAAACTGAATCAGCACAGCTCGGCATCACCGGCGCTGTCTCCAGCTTCTGCATTGAAGGTGGAGCCCCGGGCGGGAGTTGAACCCGCGACCTCGCGCTTACCAAGCGCGCGCTCTGACCGAGACTGAGCTACCGAGGCACCAACTGAACATTATACTAATTACTGAAAAACTGTTTGGAGGGACAGGAATATAACCGGATATGCTCATCTGGAATTGGGGTTTGATGAGGATAGGGATAATCGGGGCTGGACACATGGGATCTGCCCTGGCACGAGGACTGCTCAGAGCAGGAATCAGGGGAAACGACATAACGATAAGCGATCCTGATGGGAGGAAGCTGAAGCCGCTTGCTGAGCTTGGCATCAGGACCTCACCTGACAACAAAATGACCGTGAGGACATCAGATGTCGTATTTTTGGCCGTGAAACCGAACACGGTCAAGAAGGTGCTTAAGGAGGCGGGGAGGGAGTTAAAAAACGTTCTCCTGGTCTCCCTCGCGGCCGGGGTGACAACTGAGCTCATTGAGAAGGAATGCGACGCTAGGGTCGTAAAGGCGATGCCGAACCTCGCAGCGGAGGTGGGGGAGATGGCATCGTGCTACTGCCTGGGGAGGAGAGCCACCCCGGAGGATGAGGAGCTGGTGCGGTCCATTCTCGGCTCAATGGGAATTACGTTCAGGGTGGATGAACCTCTCATGAACGCTGTCACAGGACTGAGCGGCAGCGGGCCCGCCTACTTTTACCTGATCATAAAGGCGATGCGAGATGCGGGGGTTGAGCTCGGCCTTCCTGAGGAAACTGCGCTGAAGCTGGCAGCACAGACCGCGAAGGGTGCCGGGGCGATGGTCCTGGCCAAGGGCAGGAAACCGGAGGAGCTGATAGACGAGGTCTGCACACCGGGGGGAACCACCGCCGAGGGCATATCGGTGCTCAGAAAAAGAAGGATAGAAAACGCGGTGAAGGAGGCCGTGAAGGCTGCGGCAAGGCGGGCCCGGGAGCTATCCGGATAGGCCCATCGCTTTCTCTATTTCCTCCCGTCCCACCGGTCCCTTCCTCAATATCCTGAAGGGCTTCACCGTGAGGTCAACCACTGTGGATGGGATTCCCCCTTCACATCTCCCGGCATCGAGAGCCAGATCGACTCTGTCCCCTATCTGCTCCAGCGCATCATCAACCGTGAGGGGAGGAGGATTCCCTGAAACGTTGGCCGACGTTGATGTTATCGGAAATCCAGCTGCCTCTATCAGGCTCAAGGCGACTTTTTGTGCTGGAACCCTGATGCCGATGGTGCCCGACCTTGACACAATCTGCCTTGATAAACCTCCTTTGGCCTTCAGAACTATCGTGAGCGGTCCGGGAAGCAGCTTTAGTATCCCCCTCGCCTCCGGAGGCAGGTGCGCGAATTTCTCAACCAGCCCGGCCGAGGAAAGAGCTATGGACATCGGAGAGTCGAATTTTCTTCCTTTGGCATCAAACACCTTCCTCACCGCCGTGTCCGAGCGTGCGTCTCCGCCCAAACCGTAAACAGTTTCCGTCGGGTAAATGACCAGCCCCCCGCTCCTCAGCACTCCAGCTGCCTCCAATATCGCCCCTCTATCCTTACCAGAGCCCAGCCTGAGCACCCTCACCACATTGCCACCATTCACCCATCATTCGCTGCTCTTTTATCCTCGCTGTCAGGGCTCCGTCCAAGGCGGGGATGAGTGACGGGAGGTGCACGGCTCGGCCTGTGACTGAAAATACGAGAATTCATGGTGCCAAGATTTGTCCGTTGAAGCGGGAAAAGGGATATTTAAGATGCCGGGGAAAGAAATTTGAGGAGACCGATGGGCAAGGGTGGACCGGGGAGCGCAAGCGTAACTGCCGGAGCGCTGATCGCTGCTCTCAGCATAGTTGCTCTTATGCTGACTGCAATGAACCTCATACCAAACCAGACATGGGGGATCACACAGATAACTAACTATGTCCTGTGTTGCTTTGGACTGGCGATAGGACTGATCATGATGGGATACGGAGCTTACATCTGGGTACTGTCCGGCAGATATGTGGAGAGGATCGAAGCCCTGGAAAGGGAAAAGGCATCACAGGAAGGGAAAATGCGGCAGATGGAACTGGAGGTGGCCATGCTGCAGGGAAGGCTGAGGTCGGCCCACAGGAAACTCAAGAGAAAAACAAAACTTGTCCGGAAGTTGAGCGGTAGCCTCGGCGACAGGACGAGAAGGCTGAAGGAGATCGCCCGTCTGGCCAAGATAGTCAGGAAAAGAAGATAAAGTTTTCCCACAAAACGCCGGTTGGCTCACGGCACAAAAACACCTGCGCGGAAGGGGCGGACGTGCGGCGGAAGAAACCGCCAAATCTCACTTTGGTGCGGGGGGCAGGATTCGAACCTGCGAAGCCCCTTGGGGCACAGGATGTCCCAGGATTTCCCCTTAAGTCCTGCCCTTTAGGCCAGGCTCAGGCACCCCCGCCCAATTATTCATCTGAGGGGCCCCAATAAAACTAATGAGACTTCCTATGGGACTTCCGATAGACCGCCCTGTACTTCCTCCTCTTCAGCCTTTTCTCCAGCTCTCTTTCGATCTCTTCGGGTTCCACGCGTCCCATACCATACTAACTCTTCCCCACCCATTAAAAATCAGGATATCGGCAAATCGATGCCACACAAACAAAAATGAAACCCCGGCCCATTGCCGCCTGAGCTACCAATCGGGACGCTGCGAAAACCTCAATACACCGACCTTAGGATATCGAACTGGCGTGGGGATTTGAATCCCAAACTCGGGTAGAAACCGTATAATCGCCACAAAAAATGCTGCGATATCGCCCTACACTGATACATCTTATTCCCTCTTTCGCACCCAGTCCTCTAACCCTGCCCTGTGAGCTCCACGAGCTTTCTCTTGCCCCTGCTCCCGCACAACATCCTCGCGTTCGCGTTGAAGTGCTTTGCCAGCAACCTGAGAACCGCGCGATTTGCCCTTCCATCCCTGGGCGGCTCTCTGACCTTGACCACCACAGGGTCTCCTTCGATCACTTCCTCGACGCTGGAATTTGTTATCACCCTTACTTCTATCACCCGCTTCATCCAAGCACCTCCTCAGGGTCGCGAGGCTCCGAGCAGTGACATATATCCTCTTCCCGAAGTGCCTTGAAAGCACGCGTTAAGCCTCCGGCCAACCGAGGCGTGGTGTATCCCCCTCTTCTTGAATATCATATTATCTGACCTGACCACGCCCAAAAGTTTCACGCGAGCATCCTCGGCCTGCTTACAGAGCCTCAAAAGCCCTTCCCGCCGTGCCCTTTTGGCCATGTAAATGTTGATGCCTTGCACGAATGCTATGCCTCGCTGCCATCGGCCCTTGACCATCCAAACACCGATTTCAGATGGATACGGCGGGCTTTAAAGTTCTGAACCGGCGGACCAATCCTCCCACGTATGCACTTTTGTCAGGATAAGCTCAATTTTTCCTTTGAGGCAATGGATGCCCCGGGCGAGATGTTAAAAAGAAGATCATGAGAAGATCGCGTGTGAGGGCTGGGATGTGTAAACGCTTAACGGATGAAGATGCGACCACAATCCTTACAGAGCCAGCGCTGTCTTCGTCCCCCCACATAATGGATGCCAGCTTTCACAATGTTCGTCGATTCACAGAACTTGCACTTCCCCGTGTGCTCAACCCTCCCCTCCGGTGCATAACCTGCCTCTTTGAGGAGGTCTCTCAGAGGCCTATCTAGCCCGAGCACGACCGCCCGTTCCATCAAATACTTCTTCTGCAGCTTTCCCTTCTGTCTGACGAGCACGCCGAGCGCATCGTCGTAATCCCTGCCCCTCCCCGCATCCAGTTTGTGCAGAACCAGATCCTCCGGAGCAACTATTCGCATCTTCGCGCCCAGTATTCTCACAATTCTCGCCCGGTCCAACTCCTTCTTTTGCCCGTCAGTCTTTGCCAGCCAGAAATCAACTCTGTGTGGGCCGAGCTGGGCGACAAACCGATTTCCCTTCTCCAGCGCGAGCGCAATTTCTCGCCGATCAACCTCAAAGCCCCGTTTCTCCAGTGACCGAGCTAGGCGCGGAAAATTCTCCTCTGTGAGCGTTGCGATCACATCTATGTCGTGCGTGGCCCGGGGGAAGCCATAAAAATCGACCGCGATTCCGCCCGTCAGTGCGTACGGCACTCCGGCTTCCTTCAGGGCCAGGACTACTTTTTCCAGCACTTCTTTGAGCTCCATCGATCCCCCTTTCTTATGAGTTCATACACGGCCGCATCGGGCTCACGCTTCCCCATTGAATTCGCGAATATTCTGGCAGCGGTCTCGCTAAGATCTAACCCTAGCAAAACGCTGTCCGAGCCGCTCATGCGCCGGAAGCGCCTAACGGTCTCCTCAACCTCCCATGGCTTCATTCCCGCCACCACGCCTTTCTATATAAATAAATAACTAAAACAGCTATTTAAACCGTATGTCTTCGACTGGTGCCCCGGGCGGGATTTGAACCCGCGTCGCGAGCTCTCTCCGTTTGAAACGCGAGAGGCTCGTATGATTGGCCCCCCTCACCTAAGCGAGGAGTTTGACCGGACTACACCACCGGGGCACCGTTTAGGTTTGCGCAAATGTGCGTAAAAAAGTTGATGGCGGGCCCGGTGGGATTCGAACCCACGATCTACAGCTTAGGACGCTGCCGCCCTGTCCTGGCTAGGCCACGGGCCCCGGTTAGAATATCCGTTCCCTATTTTATCGCTTTATCCTTTTCTGACTGCACCCTCCGAGGCCGAGCTCACGAATTTTGAGTAGAATGCCAGGTACCCTCTCCTGATCTTGGGAGGAGGCGCTCTGAAGCTCTTCAGCCTGCGCCTGAGTTCGGCTGTAGGGACGAGAAGATCCAGCCTCCTTCTCCCTATGTCTATCTCTATCGGGTCCCCGTCCTCAACCACAGCTATTGGCCCTCCTTCCGCTGCCTCGGGAGAAACATGGCCGACGCACGTTCCTCTGGTCCCCCCGGAGAACCTTCCATCAGTCACGAGGGCGACTGACTCATCGAGCCCCATCCCTGCTATGGCGGAAGTTGGACCAAGCATTTCCCTCATTCCCGGACCTCCCTTGGGCCCCTCGTACCTTATCACCACCACCTCGCCCGCCTCTATCTTTCCGCTGAGAATCTTTCTCACCGCATCCTCCTCGGAGTCAAAGACCCTTGCCGGTCCTCTGTGGACCATCATCTTCATGCTGACTCCTGAAGATTTCACGACCGCACCAGCAGGGGCAAGAGTACCGTATAGAATCGCTATGCCTCCGTCCTTTCGGTAGGGGTTGTCAAGGGGCCTTATCACATCAGGATCTCCCTCCCTCGCCGACATCAGGTTCTCCTTCACGCTCCTTCCAGTCACCGTGAGCACAGACCCGTCGATAAGGATTCCAAGCTCTTTCATCACTGACTGAACCCCTCCAGCCCTGTGCAGGTCGAGCATCGTGTGGGGTCCGGCAGGACGCATTGAACATATATTTGGAGTCCTCCTGCTCAGCTTGTCGAAGATCTCCAGGTCAAGCTCCACATCAGCCTCGTGGGCTATAGCTGGCAGGTGGAGAACTGTGTTGGTAGACCCCCCAATGGCCATGTCCACGACTATCGCGTTCTCGAACGCCTTTCGAGTCATTATCCTCCTCGCGGTTATCCCATTCTTCAGAAGCCTCACTATCTGCTCCCCGCTATCCCTTGCAAGTTTCTTCTTCTTCGGATCGACCGCGTGAGTTGTGGCCATGTTCGGAAGCGACATGCCCATCGCCTCGGTCAGGCACGCCATGGTATTCGCTGTGAAGAGCCCGGCGCAGGAGCCGCATCCCGGACAGCTCCTCCTCTCTACCTCTGCGGCCTCCTCCATGCTCATCCTTCCGGCCTTCACGGCCCCCACGGCCTCGAATGAGCTTATGAGGTCAAGCCCTCTCCCCTTCCATTTCCCGGGCACCATCGGACCTCCGGTGACCATTATCGACGGGAGATCTAGACGGGCCATCGCCATCAGCATCCCGGGCACTATCTTGTCGCAGCTCGCCACTCCCACCACTGCGTCAAACCTGTGCGCCTCAACCATCAACTCTACGCTGTCTGCGATCACCTCGCGGGAGGGGAGGGAGTAGCACATCCCACGGGTGCCCATCGCTATGCCATCGCATATGCCGATTGTGTTGAACTCGAACGGAGTGCCGCCAGCTGCCCTTATTCCCGCTGCTACCTCCCTGGCCAGCTCGTTCAGGTGGAGGTGGCCTGGCACTATGTTGTTGTATGAGTTGGCTATCCCGATAAAGGGCCTCCTAATGTCCCCATCCTTCAGGCCGACCGCCCTCAGGAGGGCGCGCCTTGGAAGGCCCTCAAGTCCCTCGACGACTTCCCTGCTCCGGAGTTCCATGGAACGCCCAAAAAGGTCTTGTCGAGGGGTTATTTAGCCTTGCCAGCCCACAGGAGACGGGCCCACCACGCCCGGCTCGAAACGAGAAATCTTAATAGCAAAAAAGTTGACATAATATTAGATTGGGGGTATTATAGGAACTTCTTCCAGACCGGGGAGGGCCAGGGTTGTCCATAAGCCCCGCGGGCGATCAAGGGTGGGGTGGGTCAAACACTTCTTAGAGAGCGCCGGATGGATCGTCGCGGCCTTTCTGGTGCTCTCGTCAGCGGGGCGGGCGATGAACCCTTCAAACACCTCTCAGAGCTGGATCATGAACCAGCCCTCGCTATCCCATCAGAACAGCCCACCTCAGGCCAGATTCTCATTTTCCCCATCCACGGTTTCTCCCGGCGACTCGATTCAGTTCACCGATGCCTCAAACGACCCGGATGGCTCAATCGTGGGCTGGCTCTGGAACTTCGGGGATGACAGCCCGCCGTCCAGAGCTCGCAACACCACGCACGCCTACGCGGCACCGGGTGCTTACACCGTTACGCTCACCGTGACTGATTCCTCCGGAGACACAGACACGTGCTCCAAAACCGTATCCGTCATGGATAAAACCGATGAGTCATCGATCTGGTGCCTGGTGTGGAGCGATGAGTTCAACGGATCTTCGGTGGACAGAAACAACTGGAAGTTTGAAACTGGTGGAGGGGGCTGGGGAAACAACGAGCTTCAGTACTACACCGATGGTGCCAACGCAAGGGTTGAGAACGGCATGCTCATCATAACTGCCAGAAAGGAGAGCGTCGGCGGGAGGAGCTACACCTCCGCCCGCATGAAGACAAAGGGTCTCAGGGAATTCATGTACGGCAGGGTGGAGGCGCGGCTCTCGGTCCCGATGGGGCAGGGGCTCTGGCCGGCCTTCTGGATGCTCGGGACCAACATAGAATCGGTTGGATGGCCAAGATGCGGGGAGATTGACATAATGGAGCACATAAACAACGAGAGGAGGATACACGGCACTATGCACTGGAACAACGGGGGGCACGTGTCATCCGGCAGCTCCATCGAAAATCCCACCCCGGACTCATTTCACACTTACGCCATAGAGTGGGATCCCCTGTCAATAAAGTGGTATCAGGACGACGTGCTCTACCACCAGGAAGACATAGCCAACGGGGTGAACGGAACTGAGGAGTTTCACCAGCCGTTCTTCATCATCCTCAATCTGGCTGTGGGGGGGAACTGGCCTGGAGCGCCCAACGCCAGCACACAATTTCCGGCGGAGTTCAGGGTGGACTACGTGCGGGTTTATTGCCCGTACTTTGCGGTGACCGTGGATAAAGCAAGCGGTGTGGTACAGGCCGGCGGCTCACTCCATGTTGACCTGAGGGTTTCAGTTCTGGATGAGTATTCTGAAACAATCAACCTAAGCGCGAGCGGTCAGCACCCGGGGACCACGGTTAGGTTCTCACCGCGGGGCGGCACTGGGGAGTTCACCTCAACGATGAGCATAAGCACGGAAGAGGACGTGCCGGAGGGGACCTATCCGATAACCGTCACCGCGACTGGGAGCGACGGCAGGAGGCAGAGCATCATCTTCAACCTGGTGGTGAGATCAGCTGCCAGCAGCGTGTATTCCGTCTACAGCGACGCAGGGATACCCTATGGGAGTGAGGTATGGACCTGGAACGGGATGAACGCGAGCTTCGAGGGGCGATGCCAAGGTGAAAGCCCGCCCGAGGGCAAAACGTGCTTCCAGACTTGCAGCCAGAACTGGGCGGGCTGGGGGGTATTCCTCATCTACCCTTCCGACCACACCGTTGATCTGTCGTCCTACACGTGCCTGAAGTTCTGGGTAAAAACATCGCATGACCTCAAGGTCGAGATAGAGGCGCCCAGGGGAAGGAAACACACCAGATACATAAGCAGGTACGGCTGGGACGGAACCGAGAGGTGGCAGGAGATCACGATACCGGCAAGTGATTTCGGAAACCTGGACTCAGTCTGGTCACCTTTTCTAATCACAACCTCCAACCCAGGCGACTTTTACGTGGACAACGTCAGATGGATAAGGTGATGGAAACCGGAATGTCCCCCAGGGGGGGCGTTCACTTCTCTATTCCTGCCCACCTGCGCAGCTCCCTTCCAACCCTCTCTATCAGATGTGCTTTTCCCTCATCGCGCATTCTCTTCAGGTTGGGTAGACCTCCGCTGGCCTCGGCTACCCACTCACGCGCAAAGTCTCCGCTCTGTATGTCCCTCAGTATGCCCTTCATGACCTCCCTGACCCTGCTGTCCACTATCCTGGGTCCGCGCGTCCTCCCGCCGTACTCCGCTGTGTTGCTGACAGCCGCCCACATTCCCTCAATCCCGTGTTCGTAGATCAGGTCGACTATTAGCTTCAGCTCGTTCAGGCACTCGAAGTAAGCAACCTCTGGCTGGTATCCCGCCTGCACCAGCGTCTCAAATCCAGCCTTTATCAGCTCCGAGACCCCGCCGCACAGGACCACCTGCTCCCCGAAGAGATCCGTCTCCACCTCTTCCCTGAACGTCGTTTCAACGACCCCTATCCTCGTCAGGCCGACCCCTTTGGCCATCGCAAGGGCGATCTCCTTCGCGTGCCCGCTGGCGTCCTGGTGAACCGCGAGTATCCCCGGAGTTCCAGAGCCCTGCTGATACATCCTCCTCAGCAGAGCACCCGGCGCCTTCGGGGCGATCATTATCACGTCCACGTCCGGTGGAGGAACTATCTGCCTGAAGTGGATGTTGAACCCATGGCTGAAGCAGAGCACCTTGCCGCGCTTCATGTGCTGACTGATGTCGCTCCCGTACACCTTTGCCTGGTACTCGTCAGGAATGAGCATGTGAACGATATCGCCAATTCTTGCGGCCTCGGATATCCCGTAAACCTCAAATCCATCCGCAACTGCCTTCTCGTAGCTCGGGTCCCTTATGCTGCCTATGATGACCCTGCAGCCGGAGTCCCTGAGGTTGTTCGCCTGCGCGTGGCCCTGATTCCCGTACCCTATTATCGCGATCGTCCTGTCCCTCAGAATTCCGAGGTCAGCATCCTTCTCGTAATATATCCTCGCCATCCTCCTCCCTTCACCTTCACTCCTTTGATATAAGAACCTGACCCGAGCGCGCGACCTCCTTCAGAACATCCGGACCGAGCCTGCTCACGAGTGCCTCTATCTCCGAGTGCCCTCCGCTGAGCTCTGCTATCACCACGCCCTCCTTCGACTCAAGCACCTTCCCGCCCGCCTTCTCAATCTCCAGGATGACGTTCCAGAGCTTATCATTTGCCAGGGGCTTCGTCTTCAGAAGGGCGACCTCCCTTACCACGCTCTTTGATGGGTCGATGACCTCCACGTCTACAACCGGCTCCGCCCTCAGCAAAACCCTCCGCATGAACTCTGCCATCCTGTCATCCGCGTTGAAGATCAGAATCATCCTCGCCAGGCCGGTAGGCTCTATCCCGACCGTGACCGAGTCAAGGTTTATCTGTCTTCTCGTGAACTCCCTTGAGACCCTCATCATCACCCCAGGAACGTTCTGGCAGAGAACAGAGAATATCCTCGTCTTCATGTTCATCGCCTATGTGAGAATCGGTTCATCCAACCTCCCTCCAGCCGGGACCATCGGGAGGACGTGCTCATCCGGATCTATGACTATGTCGAGTATTGCCGGCTTTCCGGAGCGCAGGGCCTCCTTCAGCTTCAGCCCTATCTCGCCGGGCCTTGTCGCCTTGTCCCCCCATCCCCCATACGCCTCTGCGAGCTTTACGAAATCCGGAGAGCCCCTAAGGTCTACCGCGGACCTCCGCTTCTGGTAGAACAGGTCCTGCCACTGCTTGACCATCCCCAGATATCCATTGTTGAATATGCAGGACACCACGTTTATCCCGTTGATCACAGCGGTGGCCATTTCCTGGGAGTTCATGAGAAAGCTCCCATCCCCGGCTATGTTGACCACATCGCACTCTGGCCTTGCAACCTTAGCGCCTATCGCCGCCGGAAATCCGAAGCCCATCGTCCCAAGCCCTCCGGATGATATGAAGTGCCTCGGCTTCATGACCTGATAGAAGTGCGCCGCCCACATCTGGCACTGCCCCACCTCTGTGACCAATATTCCGTCCGCTCCCACAACCTCCATTATCTCCTTTATCGCGCGCTGGGGCTTTATCGGCACGTCGTCATAATCCATCCTCGGCGAAAGGTCCTTCTTCAGCTTCTCCACCCTCTTCAGCCACTCGCTTGTCCTGCCCCTCTGAACCTGAAGTCGCAGACCTGCAAGGACTGCTCTCAGGAAGGACCTGGCGTCAGCGGTCACCGGGAGGTCCACCCTGACGTTTTTTCCTATTTCCACGGGGTCTATGTCAACGTGTATTATCCTTGCCTTGGGTGCGAAGTGCCTGACATCGCCAGTGGCGCGGTCGCTAAACCTCACCCCGATCCCCACCAGCAGATCGCACTCTGTCACCGCGAGGTTGGCAGCCATCCTGCCGTGCATGCCCAGCATGCCCATAGAGAGCGGGTGGTTCTCGGGCATCACCCCCTTGCCCATCAGAGATGTCACGACCGGAGCGCCCAGAAGCTCGGCCAGCTGGACAAGCTCAGCTGATGCGCCAGACCATATCACTCCTCCCCCCGCGTATATCACGGGCTGCTCCGCGCTGACCATCATCCTCACCGCGCACCTCACCTCTTCAGGATCCGGCTCGAGCCTGGGCATCTTGTCATAGCTCACCTCGGCCGGAATTTTCAGGTTCGCCTTGCTGACCTGCACATCCTTAGGCAGGTCTATGTGGACCGGGCCGGGCCTGCCTGACATCGCAGTCCTGAAAGCGAGCCTTACTGTGGCAGGGAGTTCCTCCACGGTGTGCACGATGAAGTTGTGCTTGGTTATGGGAAGCATGACGCTCAGCATGTCCGCCTCCTGAAAGGCGTCCGTGCCCAAGGTCTTTGTAGGCACCTGCCCCGAGATCGCAACGACCGGGGAGCTGTCCATGTACGCGTTCAGTATTCCGGTCGTGAGGTTTGTCGCACCAGGACCTGATGTGGTCATGCAAACGCCCGGCCTGCCAAGGGCTCTGGCGTACCCGTCCGCTGCGTGGGCGGCGGCCTGCTCGTGCCTGGTGAGGATGTGCCTCATCTCGCGCTCATCGTAAAGCGCATCGTAAACCGGGATTATCGCGCCGCCCGGTATTCCGAATATGTGACGGACCCCCTCCGCCCTGAGGGCCTCGAATAGCGCCCTTGAGCCGGTCATCTCAGCCATTTTTTCACGCAATAAAAGTATGAATTCCGCCCTTTAAAAACACCATTCGGTTAGAGCCTAACAAGAAATGTGTACCTGTATCTCCTCCTGCCATCCTTGGTTTGTCCCACCAGTTTCACGCTCTCCTTGACCTCCGCGCCGAACTTCGACTTCATCCGAAGAGCGACCTGCCTCGCGACACCAGCCGGATGAACATAAAAGTCCAGTCCCTCCCTCAGCTCTATGACCCTTGAAACGAGGGCCAAAGGCTCGGCTCCCCTCACGCTCTCTCCCACCATTTCCTTCACCTCCGAGATCCTCTTCGGATCCAGCTCCCCTCTGACCTGCAGAATCGCCTCGAACCTGCCGCTCCTCCTCAGCCTGCACGCGTCGCACTTGCCCCTCTTGACCTTGACGCCAATCGCCACCTCCTCTGCCACCTCCGGCTGCAACTCGTGTACCCTCCCATGCGCTGTTATCCTGACCTGCTTCCTCTCCGGAATGGCTTTTGCCTCAACCCTCACGCTGGAGGCCTGTTCCAAGGGCACCCTGGTGACCCCGCTTGGACCGGTCACCGCAATCCTGAGCGCCGAAAGAGCAGCGTCAACCATCGCGCTTTCCACCGGATCTCTCCCGGAAGGGCGCTTCCAGGCCTTCCCGACTAGGTGGGAACCGCAGCTCTCGCACAGCAGCACCTCCGTCTCACCCGGTGCCTGAACGAGCGCGTTCTCTGCGGAATAGCATATGCTGCAAAGCCCATCTATGAGCGGCCCGGACTCCTCCCCCGCCCCGCACCTGTAACAGAACCTCTTCCTGACCATCGCTCATAAATCTGAGCACGCCGGCTTATAACCGGAGATGGGCAGCAGATAAATAACATCAGATGACAAAGTCCAGAGGGTGTGAAGTTGAGGATACTGCTGGTTCACTCGGACTTCCTCGAGTTTGAGGTGAAGGAGAAGACACCGGTCGCAGAAGAGATCCCGGAGGACCGCAGGAAAGGCAGGCTTGAGGAAGTGCTTGTGGTATTCGCCGCAGTCGAGGAGGAGGACGGAGGCGACGTCAGGGCGGTTGCGGAGAACGCAGCGGGAGAGATTTCCAGGGTCGCCTCCGAGGTGAGGGCGGAGAGGATCGCCATATATCCCTACGCCCACCTGAGTCCCTCCCTCGCGCCTCCCAGGGTAGCCGTGG
>JAWCKV010000016.1:0-20174 GCA_038851565.1 Hadarchaeales archaeon (SeqCode)
TTGACAGGATATATGATGCCGAAATCGCGAAAAAATTCGGCATAGACGCAGAGGGACAGGTGACAGTTATGGTTCACACGGGCTCGAGGGGACTAGGACATCAGGTTTGCTCAGACTACCTGAGGACAATGGAGCGCGCGATCCACCAGTACCGCATACAGCTGCCAGACAGGGAACTCGTCAACGTCCCGTTCAAATCGCCGGAAGGGCAGTCCTACTTCTCTGCTATGAAGTGCGCGGCAAACTACGCGTGGGCGAACAGACAGATGATCTCGCACTGGGTGAGACAGAGCTTCGAGCAGGTATTCGGCAGGGACGCGGAATCACTCGGCCTCCAGGTGATATACGACGTCGCACACAACATAGCAAAGCTCGAGGAGCACGAGGTGGACGGCGGAAGGAGGAAGGTCGTGGTACACAGGAAGGGGGCCACCAGATCTTTTGGACCGGGACATCCGGACGTTCCACCGGTGTACCGGGATGTGGGTCAGCCTGTGCTGCTTCCGGGAGACATGGGCACAGCGTCCTATCTCATGGCAGGCACAAAGCAGGCAGAGGCAGAAACCTTCGGATCGACCGCCCACGGCGCCGGACGCCACCTCAGCAGGACGGCCGCCCTGAAGCAGTTCAGGGGTGAGGAGATAAGGAGAAAGCTGGAGGGGCAGGGGATAATCGTTCAGGCCGCAAAGTTCTCAGTGATCGCGGAGGAGGCACCTGGCGCGTATAAGGACATAGACAGGGTGGCCGACATCACGCACAGGGCAGGGATAGCAAGGCTGGTGGCAAGGCTCAGGCCAATAGGGGTTGCGAAGGGTTAAGGAAGATGATGTTTTCAACTTCAGTTCTCATTCCAGCATCAGTTGTTGCGGATTCCCCCGATCTCCTTCACAGGACCTTCAAGGTCGGGCTCATAGGGCGGGCCCTCTCCATATTCAGGGTGAATCGAGTGTGCGTGTACCTCGACGACGACCCGCACCTGAAAAACCAGGAGAGGGAGTCCAGGCTCGTGGAGCTGCTGCTCAGGTACATGGAGACCCCGCAGTACCTCAGGAGGATCATCTTTCCCAAGAGAGGCGAGCTGAGGTATGCCGGCATGCTCCCCCCGCTCAGGACTCCGCACCATCCCTCACAGGGAGAGAAGAACTCCCCTGGCTCATTCAGGGATGGCGTCGTCATAAGCTCCGCTGACAGGACCAGCATTTTGGAGATGGGGCTCCCCAGAAGAGGCGTGCTCAGGAGGTCCGCGAGGCCAGGGCAGCGCATCACTGTGAGGCTCGGGGAGGCTGCCGGGGGAGGAATGATCGAGGTTTTTCCGGCTGAAAAGGAGGAAACAGGAGAATACTGGGGATACGAGGTGCTCAGGGCGAAAGGTCTGAAGGAGGGCCTGGAGCTTCTGGGCGACGGATACAGGGTTGGAACATCAAGGTACGGAGGAAATTTATATGAGTGGATCAGGGGTATAAAGAAGGAAGCACTGAGGAGCGTGGCGATTGCCTTCGGGGGCCCATACTCCGGCCTGCGGGAGATATGCAGGAGGCAGGGGCTGAGGCTCTCTGAGGAGTTCGACGCGGTTGTGAACACGGTTCCCGGACAGGGTGTTCAGACCGTGAGAACCGAAGAGGCTTTAATCGTCACGCTTGCTATAGTAAATACGCTTACAGGTGGCTGAGATGGGAAGACGTGCACACAGGCCGAGGAGAGGTTCCCTAGCATACATGCCCAGGGTGCGGGCACCAGGACCTGTGGCCAGGGTGAGGTCCTGGCCAGAGGACGGTAGGCTCGGCCTCCAGGGGATAGCAGGATACAAGGCCGGGATGCTCCAGCTCTTCACGATAGACGACAAGAAGGGAAGCCTGACTTATGGACAGGAAATCTGCGTGCCGGCCACCGTCATCGAGATACCTCCTCTCACCATATGCGCCGTAAGGCTCTACGGAAAAGAGACTGGGAGGATGAGTTGCAAAACTGAAGTTTGGTCCAAGGACCTGCCTCCGGAGATCTCAAGAAAAATAAAGGTCCCAAAGAAAGCCGACCCTCAAAAGGCGCTGGAAAGGGCAGAGGCCCTTGTGAACTCAGGTAAGATTGAGGAGGTGAGGGTACTTGCCTGTGTGTGCCCGGCGCTCACCAATGTGCCAAAGAAGAAGCCAGACCTTGCCGAGATAAGGGTCGGCGGAAGCTCGGTTGCCGAGAGATGGAACTATGCCAGGGGTATTCTGGGCAAGCAGGTGAGGGCCTCAGACGTTTTCAAGGAGGGGGAGTATGCGGACGTGCTGGCTATAACGAAGGGAAAGGGGTTCCAGGGCCCAGTAAAGCGCTGGGGGGTGAAAATCCTTCCCAGAAAGAGCGAGGGGGGAAGGAGGCAGGTCGGGACGCTCGGTCCATGGTCGCCTCCGAGGATAATGTGGTCGGTGCCCGCAGCAGGGCAGACCGGCTACCACCAGAGGACCGAGTTCAACAAGAGAATACTCAAAATAGGCACCGAGGGAAAGGAGATAACTCCAAGAGGAGGATTTTTGAGGTACGGGCCGGTAAAGGGGGACTATGTTGTGGTCAGCGGTTCGGTTCCAGGTCCGACGAAGAGGCTCATCCAGCTCAGGAGACCGGTCAGGCTTCCGCCCACGGCGCCCACCGGTCAGCCGTCGATAACATACATAGACCTATCGTCGCACCAGGGGATTTAGGATGAAAGTAGCTGTGTTTTCGCTTGACGGTAAGCCTGTGGACGAGGTTGAGCTTCCCCCTGCGTTTGAGGCCGAGGTAAGGAAGGATCTGATAGCGAGGGCGGTCATCGCGGCCCAAACCGCGCGCCTTCAGCCCTGGGGAGCAGACGAAATGGCTGGAAAGAGGACAAGCGCGGAGACATGGGGCAAGGGCTTTGGCGTGGCAAGGGTGAGGAGGGTCAAGGGCACGAGATATCCGGCTGCTGGCAGTGGTGCCTTCGCTCCGCATACAGTTGGCGGCAGAAGGGCGCACCCTCCCAAGGTCGAGAAGGTCCTGAAAGAGAGGATAAACAGGAAGGAGAGAAGGCTCGCGATAAGGTCGGCTGTGGCGGCGACTGGAAATCTAAGGCTGGTAAAGTCACGCGGGCATGCCGTGGATGGCGTGCCGCATCTTCCCCTCGTCGTTACGGATGATCTCGAGTTGCTGAACAAAACGGAATCCGTGAAGGAGGCAATGATGAAGCTGGGGGTGTGGGAGGATGTTGAAAAGGCATCGAGGGGCGTGAAGATCAAGGCCGGGCGCGGAAAGATGAGGGGGAGGAGGTACAGGAAAAGGGTCGGGCCGCTCATAGTGATATCTCAGGACAGAGGAATTTCAAAGGGGGCAGGAAACCTGCCGGGCGTCGATGTTGCCAACGTTAGGAGGCTCAATGCGGAGCTGCTCGCTCCCGGCGGCCAGCCAGGACGCCTCACTGTCTGGACAAAAGGCGCTGTTGAGAAGCTTGGAGGGGTCTTCGGATGAAGGATCCGCACAGGGTAATTCTCTATCCATTGGCCACAGAGAAAGTTGTCAAGATGATAGAATCCGAGAACGCAATAGCCTTTGTCGTTTCAGAGGACTCGAACAAAAACGACATCAAACAGGCAGTGGAGGTCCTTTTCAACGTAAAGGTGAAAAATGTGAGGGTGGAGGTCATGCCGGATGGAAAGAAAAGGGCATATGTGAGGCTCGCGCCGGGTTACATGGCCGACGAGATAGCGGCAAAGCTGGGGCTGGTGTGATGGGAAAGATAACAAGGGCTCGGAGGATCGGAAAGGGCGCCCCAACCTATCGGGCAAAGTCATGGAGGAGGGCAGGGGAGGTGAAGCTGCCGCCCCTCAGGGAGGGGGAGGCAATGGTGGTGGACGTCGTGCACGATCCTG
Source organism: Hadarchaeales archaeon (SeqCode) (assembly GCA_038851565.1). Lineage (GTDB taxonomy): Archaea > Hadarchaeota > Hadarchaeia > Hadarchaeales > Hadarchaeaceae > JAWCKV01. The sequence continues at coordinate 3,864 of JAWCKV010000016.1, forward strand.
GAAGGAGCGCCCCGGTGGCGCTCATCAGGTATGTCGATGGAGAGGAGAGGCTTGTGCTCGCCCCAGACGGGATAAAGGTGGGCGACAGGATAATGGCCTCCGTATCAGCTCCAATAAAGCCAGGGAACACCCTTTCTCTGGCGGAAATTCCGGAGGGCACGCCGATACACAACATAGAGTCCCGGCCGGGCAGGGGAGGGCAGTTTGCCAGGGCCTCGGGAACATACGCCACCCTCGTGGCGCACGATGTCGGAAGGGCAACCGTGCAGCTGCCCTCAGGGGAGCTAAGGGATCTAGACCCGAGGTGCAGGGCAACGATAGGGGTGGTAGCCGGAGGCGGAAGGATCGAAAGGCCGTTCGTGAAGGCAGGGAAAAGATTTCACCACATGCTCGGCAGGGGAAAGCCCTATCCTGAAGTTCGGGGCGTTGCAATGAACGTTGTTGATCACCCCTTCGGGGGAGGCAGAGGAAAGCACGCCGGGAGACCGAAGACGGTCGCAAGAGGTGCTCCCCCGGGACAGAAGGTTGGATTAATAGCGGCAAGGAGAACAGGTGAGAGGTGAGCTCATGCCAAAGAAGTTCACATACCGCGGATACACGCTTGAGGAGCTCCAACAGATGCCCCTGGAGGACTTTGCAAAGCTCCTCCCGTCGCGCCAGAGGAAGTGCCTGGTGAGAGGGCTCACCCCAAGGCAGAAGAAGCTCATGGAACACGTGAAGGATGCCCTCGAGGGAAAGAGGGACCGTCCGATAAGGACGCACTGCAGGGATATGGTGATCCTGCCGAAGATGGTCGGGCTGAAGTTCTCGGTTCACAACGGGAAGGAGTTCGTGACTTTTGAGGTGACGCCTGAGATGATAGGCCACAGGCTGGGTGAATTCTCGCAGACGAGGAAGAAGGTCGTCCACGGGACCCCGGGAATAGGGGCCACCAGGAGCTCAATGTATATACCGCTGAAGTGATCGCCATGCCGAGGTTCGGTTACTCCGCCAGGATAGACGAGCCGTGCGCGAAGGCGTTCGGGAAGGAGATGAGGATATCGCCCAAGGACGCGGTGGAGGTATGCAGGTCAATAAAGGGGATGAAGCTGACCGAGGCGAAAAAGTTCCTCTCGGAGGTTATTGAGAGGAGGAGGCCAGTCAGGTTCACCCTCCACAGGAAAAAGGTTCCGCACAGAAAGGGGGTCGGCAGCGGGGCCTATCCGGTCAAGGCGGCGGAGGAGATACTGAAGCTCCTCGAGAATGCCGAAGCAAACGCCGTATACAGGGGACTTGACCCTGAGAAGCTGAAGGTCGTGCACGCCAGCGCGTACAAGGGGATAACGATCCCGGGGATACTCCCCAGGGCGTTCGGAAGGGCTAGTCGTTATGACAAGCCGCTGACCAACGCGGAGCTCGTGCTCAAGGAGGAGACCTGATGCCCATCGAGAGAACCTTCATAAAGAGGGGGGCCAAGCGGGTCCAACTCGAGAACTTTCTGGCGAAGGAACTGGAAAAGGCGGGATACGGGGGCGCTGAGATAAAGAGGGTTCCAACGGGTACTCAGGTGACCCTCTACGTCGAAAGGCCAGGCATGGTCATAGGAAGGAAGGGAAAGAGCATCAAGCAGCTCACGGAGGAGCTGGAGAAGAACTATGGCCTTGAAAACCCCCAGATAGAGGTGGCTGAGATACAGAAGCCAGAGCTGTATGGCCCGATAATGGCAAAGAGGATCGCCTTTGCCCTCGAGAGGGGCATAAGCGTGAGAAGGGTCGGACACGCGATGCTCAGGAGGATAATGGAGGCTGGGGCTAGGGGAGTTGAGATAGTGATCTCCGGAAAGATAGCTGGGGAGAGGAAGAGGAGGGAGAGGTTCTATCAGGGCTACCTGAGCAAGGCCGGGGAGCCCGCGGAGAGGCTCGTGAGCGTCGGCTACGCCGCAGCCAACCTGAAGCCGGGTACGGTAGGCATCAAGGTCAGGATAATGCCTCCAGATGCAAGGCTCCCGGACGAGATAACAATACCAGAAGCCGCCGAGGGCAAGAGGGAGGGAGAAGGTGCCGAGGCTCAGGGTTGATGAGATCCGCGCGATGAGCGTTGAGGAGCTGACAGAAAAGCTCAGGGAGCTCAGGGCAGAACTCGCGAGGGCAAGGGCCACGGCTGCCGCTGGAGGCAGCCTGGAGAACCCATCCCAGATCAGACAGCTGAGGAGGACTATAGCGAGAATAATCACCGTAATAAAGGAGAAAAAAGGAGGTGGATGAGTCGCAGGAAATATGCAGTGTATGTGGCCTGCCCAGGGAACTCTGCGTCTGCCATGAAATATCAAGGGAACAGCAGAGGATAAGCGTCTATGTGGTCAAGCGAAAGTTCGGAAAGGTCATGACGATAATAGAGGGTTTGGACGAGAAGCAGATCGACCTCAAGGAGTTGACTAAAAACCTGAAGTCCAGGCTCGCCTGCGGTGGCACTTCCAAGGAAAACCACATAGAGCTGCAGGGCGACCACAAGCTCCGGGTGAAGGAGGTCCTCACGGAGATGGGCTTTTCCCCGGACATGATAGAGGTAAGATAGGGAACCGGATTGACCGCGAAAAAAGAGAGCAGGCTGTGGATCATTGGATTGCAGGCCGAGGTCCTGGAGTCCGCTGATCCTGACCTGGTGGGACTCTCCGGAGTGATTGTGGACGAGACCAGAAACATGGTGCTGATGGAACATAACGGGAAAATTAAAAAGGTTCCAAAACATATTTCCACTCTACTCATAACGCTCCAGAACGGTGAAAGGATTAAGATAAATGGGAAAAAATTGATAGGAAGGCCGGATGAAAGGGTCGGAAAAGGGTGATGATGTGGAGAAAGGCGTGAAGTGCGACGATGAGCGGTGCCCGGTTCACGGAAGGCTATCGACCAGGGGAAGAGCGCTTGAGGGGGTGGTGGTCAGCGACAGGATGGGCAAGACTGTGACGGTCCAGCTGGAGCGCATGCACTACGTGCCGAAGTATGAGAGGTATGAGAGGAGAACCTCCAAGATACACGCACACAATCCTCCGTGCATTTCCGCAAAGATCGGTGACAGGGTAAAGATAATGGAGTGCCGGAAGCTGAGCAGGACGAAATCGTTTGTCGTTACAGAAAAACTCGGGTGATGACATGGGGAAGAAGGGCGCTGGAACTGCCATAGGAATCTCTGCAGTGACTCCGACCAAAACACTCCCGATCGGTGCGAGGCTTGAATGCGCTGACAACACAGGTGCCAAGGAACTCCAGATAGTCACGGTGATGCGATACAGGGGGATCCGGCGCAGGATGGGCAGGGCGGGCGTTGGGGACAGGATCGTCGCCTCCGTGAAAAAGGGAACCCCCGAGCTCAGAAAACAGCTGGTCCAGGCTGTCATAATACGGCAGAGAAAGGAGTACAGGAGAACTGACGGGATGAGAATAAAGTTCGAGGACAACGCCGCTGTGATAATAACCCCGGAGGCTGCGCCCAAGGGTTCCGAGATAAAGGGTCCGATGGCCAGGGAGGCTGCCGAGAGATGGCCCAAGGTGGCGGGGATAGCTTCCATAGTGGTGTGATCATGACCAGCGCAAAGCCGAGAAAACAGAGAGGGGCAGTATACTCATCACCGCTCCACAGGAGGGGGAAGCGCCTTTCAGCACAGCTGAGCCCCGAACTCAGAAAGAAATACGGAGTCCGCTCGATGAGAGCCAGAAAGGGAGATCGCGTGATGGTCAGGAAGGGGGACTTTAAAAAAATGGAGGGCAATGTCCTTGAGGTCGACGCAAAAAGGGGCATTATACAGGTAGAGGGAGTGGTAGTAACAAAGGCGGATGGAACCCAAGTGCCCAGGATGCTGAGGCCATCGAATGTGATGATAGTTAAGCTGGCTGAGGACCGCGAGAGGGAGAAAATACTGAAGAGGAGGTCAAAGCTTGGCTAAAAAGGGTGGAAGAAGGGCAATGAAAAGGTATGCCGCACCCAGAAGCCTGAGGGTTGAGAGAAAGGTCCACGTGTGGACGACCAGACCGGTGCCGGGGCCGCACACCAAGGATGGGTCCGTGCCGCTGAGGTCCCTGGTTCGAAACCAGCTTCGCCTTGGGCTGACCGCCAGGGAGGCGGACTTCATTATCAGCGGAGGAAAGGTGATGGTCGACGGAGTTCAAAGAAAAGATCCAAAATTCCCAGTGGGGCTTATGGATGTGGTCCAGATGCCATCTGCGGGTCTGAACTTCCGCGTTCTGATCAACAGACTGGGGCGCCTGGTTCTCTCAGGCGTCGATCCATCGGAAACCAAATTCAAGCTGTGCAAAGTTGTGGGGAAAAAAACCATCTGTGGCGGGAAAACACAGCTGATTTTCCACGACGGAAGGACCCTGACAGGGGACCTCGGTGAGATAAGGCCGATGGACGTGGTGAAGGTAGAGCTCCCCAAGCCCAGGGTGCTGGACCGAATTCCGTTCCAAGCCGGCTCGGTCGCCCTTATCACGGGGGGGGCCAACGTGGGGATGGTAGGAAAAATATCCGAAATAAGGGAGATAACGGGATCGCAGCCAAACATAGTCACCCTCAGCTCGGGCGACAGGAGCTTTCAGGCACCGGAAAAATACGTATTCGTCGTCGGCACGGAGAAACCCATCATAAAGATGTTGGAGGAGAATGAATGAACTCCATGCGCGAGCTGAAGCTGGAGAAGGTGGTGCTGAACATCGGCATTGGGGAGGGAGGCGACAGGCTGGCGAAGGCAGAGAAGGTTATGGAGAGGCTCACCGGAATGACTCCCGCCAGGACATTCGCCAGAAAGACTATACGTGAGTGGGGAATAAAGGAGGGGAGCCCAATAGGCTGCATGGTCACGCTCAGGGGGGAAAAGGCCTGGGAGATGCTCGGGAGGCTGCTTGAGGCGGTCGAGAGAAAAGTCAGGAGGGAATCCTTCGATAACGAGGGCAACTTCTCCTTTGGCATAAAGGAGCACATAGATATACCGGGGGTTTCATACGATCCCGACCTTGGGATTTTTGGCATGGATGTGTGCGTCAAGATAGGGAGGGCCGGGGACAGGATAAAGCACAGGTCTAGGATGTCGAGGAAGCTGCCGAGAAAGCAAAGGGTTGCGGCCGAGGAAGCGATAAATTTCATGACAGAAAAGTTCGGAGTGCAGGTGGTGTGATGGCCAAGGCGAAGTTTGGGAAGGGAGCACACGTGTGCTCTAACTGCGGGAGACACGGCCACGTCTACCGCAGGCACGGCCTCAACCTCTGCAGAAAGTGCTTCCGGGAACTTGCCCCGAAGATGGGCTTCAAGAAGTACAGCTAGGTGTTAACATGGATGTTATGGCCGATGCGCTGTCAAAGATCCTGAACTCGGAAAATGCCAGAAAGAGGAGCGTCATCGTTTATCCCGCCCAGAAGCTTCTGGGGGAAGTTCTGGGCATATTCAAATCTGAGGGATACATCGATGGATTCGACACAGTGGGGGTGCCCGGGGGCAATGGATTTGAAGTCAGGCTGAACGGCAAAATAAACAGGTGCGGTGCTATAAAACCCAGGTGCTCCGTCAGGGCGGATGAGTATGAGAAATGGGAGAAGAGGTATTTGCCGGCAGCGGGCCTCGGCATTCTCGTGGTTTCAACGCCAAGGGGAGTGATGAGCCACAGGAGGGCCGGTGAACTCAGGCTCGGTGGAAGGCTACTGGCCTACGTTTACTAGTCCTTTCAATGCTCTTTTTAATGGAATACGATGAAAAATAGAGAGCTGGTCAAATGCGGGAGGAAATTGAAATACCGGAGGGAGTGCGCGTAACCCTCAATGGAGGCGCGGTCGAGGTTACCGGAAAGAAGGGCACGCTGAGGAGGGAATTTGGCTTTTCCTCGGTCAGGATTTCGGTGGAGGGCAACAGGATCATCATAGGAAGCGAATCTGGCAAGAGAAGGGACAAGGCAGCCCTAGGAACCGTGAAGGCCCACATAAGGAACATGATGAAGGGGGTAACAGAGGGATTCGTGTACAGGCTCAAGGTGGTTTACTCCCATTTTCCGATAACTGTGAAGGTGGAGGGAAAAAAGGTTCTCATACACAATTTTCTGGGGGAGAGAGCCCCCCGCGTGGCCGAGATAATGGGAGAAGCGGAAGTGGAGGTCAAGGGAGACGAAATATTGGTCAAAGGAATAAACAAGGAAGATGTCGCTCAAACCGCCCTGAGGATCGAGCAGGCGACGGCTGTACGCGGCAGGGACAGAAGGGTATTCCAGGACGGATGCTACATATACCAGAGGGAGTAGGATGAGGAAAAGAAAACCGAAGTTCAGGAGGCAGGAGTGGTTCAGGTACAGGAGGCTTGGTGAGAAGTGGCGGAGACCTAAGGGAAAGGACAGCAAGATGAGGCTCGGAATAAGGGGAAAACCCCCGCTGGTCTCGGTCGGATACCGCGGGAAAAGGTCGGAGAGGGGGCTGCACCCCTCCGGGCTTCAGGAGGTCCTTGTTAGCAGCGGCGAGCAGCTCAAGGGACTGGACCCAAGAACACAGGCGGTGAGGATAGCGGCCAGCGTGGGGAGGAGGAAGAAGGAGGAGATAATGAAGCTGGCATCTGAAATAGGGGTAAGGGTGTTGAATCCAGGGGTGAGAAAGGTTGAACCTGAGGGCAAAAAAGAGGCTGGCGGCTAGAGTCCTCGGAGTTGGGGTTGGCAGAATATACATAGATCCTGCCAGGCTGGCTGATGTCGACGCTGCCATCACGAGGGAGGACATAAAAAGGCTGATAAAGGACGGCGCCATTGCTGCAAAAAAGGCCAGGGGGACAAGCAGGGGCAGACTGAGGGAACTAAGAGCCAAGAAGAGGCTGGGCAGGAGAAGCGGGCCAGGAAGCAGGAAGGGCGCCAGGCATGCCAGAATGCCGAGAAAGGATAGGTGGATCCAGACTGTGCGTCCTCTCAGAAGGAGGCTGAGGGAGCTCAAGAAGGAGGGCATCATAAGCGCTGCTGAGTACAGGCGACTGTACAGGATGGTGGGCGGAGGCGTCTTCAGGAGCAGGTCCCACCTTGAGGCGCACCTACGCGAAAGGGGGCTGTTGAAGTGAGGAAAAAGATGGGACCGCGTTACAGGGTCCAGCTGAGAAGGAAGAGAGAGGGAAGGACGGACTACAGGCTGAGGCTCAAGCTGCTGACTTCAGGAGTTCCCCGCATTGTGCCACGCGTAAGCCTGAATCACGTTTGTGTACAGGTCGTTGAGTATTCGAAGGATGGCGACAGGGTCATAGCCTCAGCGCACTCGAAGGAGCTTAAAAAGTTCGGTTGGAAGGGCGGAACCTCCAACCTCCCTGCGGCATATCTGGCCGGCCTCCTCTGCGGTTATAGGGCAGCAAGGGCAGGCGTGGAGGAATGCGTGCTGGATATGGGGGGTTTCACGCCGTCTCCGGGATGCAGGGTCTTCTCTGCCATCAAGGGAGCTTTGGACGCGGGCCTGAAAGTGCCCCATGGCGATGTTCTTCCAGCAGAGGAAAGGATCTCAGGAAAGCACATCTCGGACTATGCCCGAAGCCTGAAGGAAAACGATGCATCCGAATATGAGGCGAGGTTCTCAGGGTATCTCAATCGCGGCCTGCCCCCTGAGAGGCTCACGGAGCATTTTAATGAGGTCAGGCGGGAGATAGTAAAGCAGTTTCAGTAGGTGATGGCATGGCAGCATCGAAGGACAGGGCAAACCTGGAGATGTGGATTCCACGCACGGAGATCGGGAAAGAGGTAAAAGAGGGAAGGATAACCAGCATCTCGGAGATCCTGAGAAGCGGAAAAAAGATAAAGGAGCCCGAGATAGTCGATGCCCTTGTCCCGGGACTCCAGGAGGAAATACTGAACGTGAACTTGGTGCAGAGAATGCACAAGTCTGGGAGGAGAGTGAAGTACAAGGTGGTCATTGCGGTGGGGAACAAAGAAGGAATCGTGGGGATAGGACAGGCAAGCGCAAGGGAGATAACCTTCTCAATAAGGAAGGCGGTTGAAAATGCAAAACTCAACATCATAGAGGTGGGGAGAGGCTGCGGCAGCTGGGAATGCGGCTGCGGTCGTCCTCACTCCGTGCCCTTTACGGTGGCGGGAAAGAGCGGAAGCGTTCAGATAACAATAAAGCCAGCCCCGAGGGGGCTTGGATGCGCCGCCGCGGAGGTCCCGAAGACCGTGCTGAGGCTCGCCGGCATAAAGGATGCGTGGACGTTCACCAGAGGCGAAACAAGGACGACCCTGAACTTCGCCATGGCCACCCTAAACGCCCTAAAGCTTACCACAAAATTCTCGCTCCCCGATCGCGCTAGGGACAAAATAAAAACAGGCATGGTGAATGAAAGTGCCTAAGCTTGCGGTGATACGCATAAGAGGAGGAGTAGGTGCCAAGGCAGATGCTCTTGACACGCTAAGGCTGCTGGGCCTCACCAGGGTAAACCACTGCGTGCTCGTCGATGGGACTCCCTCCATCCTGGGGATGTTGCAGAAGGTAAAAGACTATGTCACATGGGGCGAGATAGACGCCGAGATGCTGGAGCTTCTTATCCGGAAGCGCGGCAGGGTGGAGGGCAACAGGCGTATGACGGATGATGTGGCAAAGAAGATGGTTGGGCTCTCTATCTCGGAGATGGCGCCGAGCATATGTGAGGGGAAGATCGACCTGAGCGCGATCAGGGGCCTGAAAAAGGTCTTCAGGCTTCATCCTCCAAGAAAGGGCTTCAAGGCGCTGAGGAGGCCCTATCGAGATCTCGGCGACCTAGGTTACCGCGGACGGGAGATCAATGATCTCCTGAGAAGGATGGTGTAGGTGTAAGCATGGTGACTAGAAGGCGGAAAAAAGTCAGAAAACAGAGAGGCAGCAGGACGTACGGAAGAGGGTGCGCGAAGCGCGGCAGGGGAAGCGGTGAGAGGGGAGGAACAGGAATGAGCGGGGGGCACAAACAAAAATGGAGCTATGTGATCCGGTACATGCCCGACTATTTCGGAAAACACGGCTTCACCAGGCCACCGGAACTTAGGAGGGAGACCAAGGCCATAAACGTGGGGGAGATTGAGGAGCGCCTTGAGGAGTTCATGAAAGAGGGCGCCGCCTCGCAGGAGGGGGACAGAATAGTCGTTGATGTGACCAAGCTGGGATACGACAAGGTCCTGGGAGGAGGCAGGGTATCAAGGCCCATCGTGGCCAAATCTAAAAATTTTGCGGATCTTGCGGTCAAGAAGCTGAAGGAAGCCGGAGGAGACGCGATCGCAGGGTGAGGAGATGGAGCCCTCTCCCCAAGAGAAGAAATCCAAGCTCTATGTACTAGAACCCATTGTCAGGAGGATGCCTGAAATAGCCGTGCCAAAGAGACATGTTTCCTTCAAGGAAAAGTTCATGTGGACGGGCCTCACGCTCATCGTGTTCTTCATAATGACCCAGGTCCCCCTCTACGGCATTCCTTCCGGCCAGCGCGTTGGAGAGCTGTTCGGACAGCTCAGGTTTGTGCTCGCAAGCCACGTTGGAACCCTGATGGAACTCGGAATAGGACCCATCGTCACAGCCGGCATAATAATGCAGCTTCTGGTGGGAAGCAAGATAATCGGGCTGGACCTCACAAAGGGAGATGACAGGGCCCTCTTCACAGGGGTTCAAAAGCTGCTGGCAGTCATAATGGGAATCTTCCAGGCATCAATGCTCGTCCTGGCCGGGCATTACGGAGTTTCCATATCCTCTCCGGCAGGCGTATTCATGATAGCTCAGCTTACCCTTGGCACGGTTGCCGTTATATACCTCGATGAACTCGTTTCGAAATACGGTTTCGGCAGCGGGGTTAGCCTCTTCATCGCTGGGGGGGTGGCGATGACCGTCATATGGCAGGCCCTGAACCCCACCACGGGGGCGATACCCAACTTCATAGGCTCCGCCATGGCAGGGGAAAATCTGGTGGAGCAGTTCTTCAGGACCGGACTTCCGAGCATGATGGGAGTGGTTGCAACCATTATTGTCTTTCTCATAGTGGTATATGCGGAGGGAATGAGGATAGAGATACCAGTCGCGTACGGAAGGTTTGGCGGGATAAGAGGTAAATATCCGATAAGATTTTTGTACACATCCAACATCCCGGTCATCCTCGCGATGACTGTTTTTGCGAACATAAAGATAATGTCTGCCCTGCTCAACATACCGTGGCTCTCCACGTACACCACCCCTCCGAACGGACTGTTCGACACGATGGCAGATCCCGTCAGGGCGGTTGTGTACATCATCATACTCCTCGGATTTTCTGTCGGCTTTGCATGGCTGTGGGTCAACCTGACCGGAATGGGGCCCAGGGACATCGCCCAACAGCTGGACCGGTCCGGAATGCTGATCCCCGGGTTCAGGCGGGACATCCGGGTCATGGAGTGGGTCCTCGGCAGGTACATAATGCCGGCGGCTGTGGTGGGTGGGGCCTTCGTCGCGCTTCTCTCCGGAGTGGCTGACATAATGGGCGCGCTGGGCAGCGGGACGGGAATACTCCTCACGGTGGGTATAATCTACGCGCTCTATCAGGAGATCGCGAGGGAGAGGGTGTCCGAGATGTTCCCGGCCCTCAGGGGCTTTCTGGGTGAATAGAGGATGAAGGGCTCAAGAATTATAGGCATGCGGGAAGAATATCCTTCCGGTGGAACATCATGAGAAACGCCCTGATCCTTGCGTTCTCCGCGGCCCTGCTCCTCTCCTTCACGGCGGGAACTGTCATCGCACAGAGCGGGGATGATACAGCTTCGCTGACGGAACTCATAAAAAGAATAGATACATCAATAGCCTCATTCAGGAGAGGTGACATCAGCGGGGCCACAGGCGCTCTCTCCAGCGCCTCCGACCTCTACAGCGAAAAGTTCAGCGGCAGGGTTGCGGAGAAGGATAACGAAATTGACAACAGGATACGCGCGGCTTTCGCGGACGGCTCATCATATTTCACCGAGGAAAATCTGGTCCGACTCTTTGATCTCAGGTCAGATGTGATTTTGGCTGTCGGAAAAATTGGGGTTACCCTTCCTCCCATATATGAGCTTTCCATGCTCATAATACTCGGCGTTTCAATGGTTGTCTCGTTCCTCGTAACACTTCTGAACAGGAGGATGGTCAACTGGAGGCTGGTGAGGGAGGCGAGGGCAAGACTTTCCGAGTTCCAGGAGGAGTACAGGGAGGCCAGCAGGAAAAAGGACGCGAAGCTCATGCACAAGCTCCAGCTCAGGCAGGCGGAGGTGATGAGGCTCCAGAGCGAGGTGATGAAGCAGACCATGAAACCCACCCTGGTGTACATGATTCCGCTGTTCGTGCTCTGGTACATTCTCCTGAGTGCGTACAGCGGGTGGGTTGTCGCATGGCTTCCATTCAGGATCGATCTCCCCTTCTTAGGACCCGTGGCTGTGTTCGGCGTGGGGCTATGGTACTTCATAACGTATTTGGGATTCTCACAGGTTTTTCGGAAGATCATGATAAGGGATTGATATGCCTCAGAGAAGGTACAGGACCGGGAGATACAGAAAACGCTCCGTGCGTGCGGTGAAGGGCACAAGAACTCTTTACGGGGAGAAGACCTCTCGGCCTGCATCCTGCGCGTCCTGCGGCCGTCCCCTGGCAGGGGTGCCCAGAGGAAAAGGCGCCAGAAAGGCTCCAAGGAGCTCGAGGAGGCCAAACCGCCCATTTGGGGGATACCTCTGCCATGCCTGTGCGCGCAATGAGATAGCGCTGAGAGCGAGGGCGTGAAATGCCCGTGATAACGGTCAGCGGCTCACATGGAACTGGAAAGAGCACGGCAGCCAAAGCCCTGGCAAGGAGACTTGGGCTGAGGTATGTATGTTCCGGCGATATATTCAGGACGATGGCAAGGGAGCGCTCGATGGACTTGAAGGATTTCTCCAAATACGCCGAACAACATCCGAACATAGACCTCATGATCGAAGGGAGGGCTGCGGAGGAGGCGGGAAGGGGAAATGTGGTGATAGATGGCAGGCTTTCCGGATGGACCGTGAAACGCGCAGACGTGAGAATCCTTTTGACCGCACCCCTCGATGTCAGGGTGAGGCGGATATGCGGGAGAGAAAGGAGGAGGTACGGGGAGGTGCTGAGGGAAACCCTCGCGAGGGAGAAAAGTGAGGCGGTTAGGTTCAAAAAACTTTACGGAATAGACATCAATGACCACTCGTCCTTCGACATAATAATGAACACCGGGAGGATATCGAGGAGGAAGATGATCGATGCCCTCCAGGCTGCGGTTGAGGCGCTCCTCTAGTTCAAAAAATTTTTAGCCGATTGCAGCTTACTGTAGGGAGGTGAGCAGTATGGCGATGGACATCGGAAGAGTATGCGTGAAGCTCGCGGGACACGAGGCCGGAAGGGAGTGCGTGATAGTGGATGTAGTTGATAAAAATTCTGTCATTGTGGTGGGGCCGAGGGTCAAGCGGAGGAGGTGCAACGTGCTGCACCTGCAGCCGACCGACAGAAAGCTCGACATCGCAAGGGGCTGCGCTGATGAGGACGCAAAAAAGGCCCTACAGGCCTCCGGCTAGGTGTTCGGTTGAACAGGCTTCCGTGTGATGTCGAGAGAAGGGTGCTGGTAAAGGCACACGACAACACAGATCCTTCCCATGGATGTCCGCCGGAAAAGAGGACGATGCTGGAGCACCTCCGTCTGGGAGTGATAAACCTGGACAAGCCGCCAGGGCCCACGTCTCACGAAGTCGTGGCGTGGATAAAGAGAATCCTCAACTTGAGGCGCGCCGGCCACGGAGGTACCCTGGATCCAGGCGTGAGCGGCGTGCTACCGGTTGCAATAGAGGACGCAACGAAGATGGTGCAGACGTTGCTTCCGGCGGGAAAGGAGTACGTATGCGTCATGCATCTGCATGGACCCGTCTCAGAGGATGTCATGCATAGAGTCCTGAACGAGTTTCAGGGAGAGATATACCAGAGGCCGCCCCTGCGAGCAGCCGTCAGGAGGAGGCTGAGGGTGAGGAGAGTTTACTATATAGAGCTGCTGGAGAGGGAGGGACGCGATCTTCTGCTGCGGATCGGGTGCGAGGCCGGAACGTACATAAGAAAGCTCGTCAGCGACATGGGAGACGCCATGGGTCCAGGCGCACACATGAGCGAGCTGAGAAGGACAAGAACAGGCCCATTAAGGGAGAACTGTGCAGTCACACTCCATGATCTTGCGGACGCATTTGCCTTCTGGAGGGAAGACGGCGATGAAACGCATCTCAGGAAGGCCGTTATCCCGGTGGAGGCCGCGGTTCAGCACCTTCCGAAGGTGGTGATAAGGGACGGAGCTGTGGATGCACTCTGCAGGGGCGCAAGCCTTGCAGCTCCCGGCGTTCTTCTGATAGACGATCCCATAAAAAGGGGGGAAACAGTGGCAGTGATGACCATGAAGGGAGAGCTCGTGTGCATAGCGGAAACCACCTTGGACTCGAGGGAGATATATGAGCTTGAACACGGGATAGTTGCCAAACCGCAGCGCGTTGTGATGAGGCCGGGCACCTATCCGAAGATGTGGAAGAAAGAAGCGTAGTTATAGAGCATCGAAGAGATTTATTTCTGAGCCGGGGTAGCAAAGCCAGGTAATGCGCACGCCTGGAGAGCGTGTGGCCCTTTGGGCCTCAGGGGTTCAAATCCCCTCCCCGGCGCCACTTAAAAACAACTTATAAATATGGCGGCAGATGTAGAGAAGGCTTGATGTCATGGAAGGGGAGTTCAGACACATAGTCAGAATAGCCGGGAAGGACCTCCCGGGCGAAAAGCGCGTACAGCTGGCCCTCACGGGCATCAGGGGGGTTGGGGTAGCTTACGCTAGGGCTGTCGCATATGCCGCCGGAATAGACCCGCACGTGAGGCTCGGAGATCTGAAGTCGGATCAGGTGGAGCTCCTCGAGAAGGTCCTGAAAAACCCGACACAGTACGGGATACCGAGCTGGATGGTGAACAGAAGAAAGGATTACGACAGCGGCAAGGATCTCCACCTTGTTGGCACGGAAGTTGATCTGGCGATGAAGGTGGACATAGGCAGGGAGAGGCGGATAAGGAGCAGGAGAGGGATCAGGCATGAACTAGGGCTTCCGGTGAGGGGGCAGAGAACAAGGACTACCGGAAGGAGGGGGCTAACGGTTGGAGTCATGAGGAAGGAGGTAAGAATCCAGACTGAGCAGGCCGCCAAGGAGAAGAAAGAGGAGAAGAAGGAAGAAAAGAAGGAGGAGAATAAGTGAAGCGACAGAGAAAGAAGTACCTGAGGCCCTCACATCCGTGGGAAAAGGAGAGGATGGATGCTGAGGACCAGCTTCTCCGAAAGTACGGGCTGAGACGGAAGAGGGAGATATGGAGAACCCAGACCATTCTCAGGAACTTCCGCAGGCAGGCCAGAGATCTGCTCGCGGCGGCCGGTCCGCAGGCTGAGCTCGAGACAAGGCAGCTGCTCTCGAGGCTGCAGAAGCTCGGTCTTGTTGGAGAAAACGCGACGCTGGACGATGTGCTCGGCCTGACTGTTGAAAAGCTGCTCGAAAGGCGCCTTCAGAGCGTGGTTCACCGTCTGGGCCTTGCCAGAACACAGAGAGAAGCCCGGCAGCTCATAGTCCACGGACACATAGCAATTGGAGGAAAGAGGGTCAACGTTCCTAGCTATCTGGTTCCGGTGGAGGAAGAGCCGCTGATCTCCTATGCAGAGGGCTCAAGTTTCAAAAAAGCACCAGCGGCGGCGGAGACAGCCGGAGTCCAGGGTGAGGCTGGGGGGGAGGGTGAGCAGTGATGCCCGAGGAGAAATGGGGCGTGGCACACATATATTCATCCTTCAACAACACGATCATTCACATCACAGATCTCACTGGAGCAGAGACCGTGGCAAGGTGCTCTGGAGGGATGATAGTCAAGGCGGATAGGGAGGAATCCTCTCCGTATGCCGCCATGCAGGCTGCAATGAGAGCAGCCGTGGAGGCAATGGAAAAGGGGTTCGTTGGGGTTCACATAAAAGTAAGGGCCCCTGGCGGCAGCGGATCGAAAACGCCCGGCCCCGGCGCGCAGGCCGCGATAAGAGCTCTTGCCAGGGCAGGGCTGAGAATAGGCAGGATAGAGGACGTCACGCCAACGCCCACCGATGGATGCAGGAAGAAGGGAGGGAGAAGGGGCCGCAGGGTATAAGTAAGCAGGGCGCGGTTCTCTGGATGAGGGATGAACACATGAAGGTTGAGATCAGAAAAATCGAAGGGCATGAAATGGAGTTTGTTCTGGCAGAGTCCACCCCGGCCTTCGCGAATTCCATCCGTAGGGCCGCGATCTATGAGGTTCCGGTGATGGCGATAGATGAGGTGGAGTTCGCGGTCAACGACTCCGCGATGTACGATGAGATAATCGCCCACAGGCTCGCAATGATACCGATAAAGACGCCGCTGAAGGGGTACAGGATGCCGGAAAAGTGCGGCTGTAAGGAGGGAAGGTGTCCGCAGTGCAGCGTTGAATTTAGGGTTAAGGCCGAGGGGCCAGCGACCGTCACGAGCGGGGACCTGAAGTCCTCAGACGAAGAGGTGATGCCGGTGAGCCCGAACATACCAATAGTCAAACTTGAGAAGGGACAGAGGCTGGAGTTCACAGCGATCGCCCGTCTCGGATTGGGCAAAAACCACGCAAAATGGCAGCCGGGTCTCGTGACATACAAATACATGCCAGTCATAGAAATAGACCAGAAACTGTGCAACGCCTGCGGAGACTGCGTCAAGTCATGCCCCAGAGGGGTACTGGAGATCTCCGACGGAAAGCTGAGGGTCAAGAACATCGCCGAATGCACCATCTGCAGGAGCTGCGTGGAGGCCTGTACTTCTGGGGGAATAAAGGTCTCGGGCGATCAAAGCAAATTCATATTTCGAGTAGAGTCCTCGGGTGCCCTTCCCCCGGATCAGATAATAGCGAGGGCAGCAAGGGCCCTGGAGGAGAAGTTTGAGGAACTTGCCGGGGCCGTAGACAAACTATAATCCCCCGGAGAGGGATCTTTGACATATTCCTCTGGGTTAACACCACGTTAACGGATTTAGTAGTTTGAGTTTTACTGTGGAAAACCATTAAAGAGGGCGCCAGTGATTACCAAACCGGGCGTGGCCGTGCGGACCGCGAGATTTCCAGTCACCTTTCTGTGCCTCTGGACGGCGTGGATCGCGTTCACCGCCTCGCTGGATGCACAGGAACTCCTGATCGGGGCCCTTGCCTCCCTTGCCATCTCAGCGTTTTCCTACAGGCTGCTTTTTCGCAGAGGGATCCTTGAGAAGCTTCAGCTTAGGAGGCTGGCATACCTGATAGCGTACATCCCGGCCTACGTTTGGGCAGAGATAAA
>JAWCKV010000017.1:0-19286 GCA_038851565.1 Hadarchaeales archaeon (SeqCode)
CGAGAACCTGAAGCTCGCAGCCGACAACATAAAGACAGCAGGTCAGGCACTCAAGGACGCCGCCACCCAACTCGGCACGGTCAGGGACAGGGCCGCGATTCTAGGCTGGGAGAACGTGCCCAACCTGATCGATCAGGCTCTCACGAACCTTGACCTCGCCGGCGACAACTTGGCGGCGGACACTGTGGACTTTGGAACGGTCGTTACTTTACTGAACAGGGCGGCCGAGAACCTGAGGCTTGCGAGCGGCAACGGAAAACCAAGCCTTGAAAATATGAGCAAGTATAACAGGAACGCCGGTGAGAACCTTGACAACGCCAGGTACAGGCTGTGGGGCGCAAGTGACAATCTCGATAAGGGTTACCTACGCGGCGCGGCCGAGAACTTGGAAAACGCGGGATCGTGGATGGTCCTCTGCGGCACGAATCTTAGCACCAACAACGCTGCCATGGGAACGGCGATGCAGAACGCCGGGAACAATTTGAAACTTGCGGCCCAGGCGCTTCTCGATGCTGCCACCTTTGAAAACAACGCTGCAACGAACATGACTCAGGTCAAGAACTACCTCCTGAGCGCAGGTACCCTGATAACTCTGGCGGACTCAGACCTTAAGAAAGCTGGAGAGAACATCGAGAACGCTGCCATCTTCCTCGACACCGGCGACAGCTGGGGAGCTCTGGTTGACAACCTCTTCAAGCCCTACGACAACTTCTCCAAGGCTGCCCTGGCCCTGGACAACGCGGCCACACTGCTCGGAGCAGCGCTTGGAGGAACTGAGGTCGGAAAGGCGTCTGACTACGAGAACTGCGCAGCGGAAAACCTGAAGAAGGGAACGATGAACCTCAAGACCGCGGGTGACCAGCTCATCCTCGCAGCGGACCAGCTGAGCGCAGCCGCGACCACAATGGCCGCAACTGCGAACAGCCTGGGGCCGGAGGGCTGGGCCATCGCGGCCGAGGCGAACAATGACCTTAGGTTCAACACCAGCGACGCTTCGAAGCACATTGCTCCGGGAGGCAGCAAGACGTTCTCCTTCATCTGGACAACTCCAGGTGTAGGAAACATTGAGAACGTCTACACCCTGAAGATCTACACCTACAAGCCCGGCAGCGCCACTCCGACCAAGGACTACTCCGTGACGGTTACCGTTGATGGGAAGGTTCCGACCGTGACCATCGTGGTAACCCAGTCCGGCGTGTCCGAGAACAACCTGGTCGGAACTGTGTACGACAACGGGCTTGCAACAGTGACAATAGTGGCGAGCGAGGCGGTTTCCCTTGAGAACGTTCACATCGAGAACTCCAGCGGCGGGGTACTGGTGGATGCAATGTCCCTGAGCACGACTGACAACATCACCTTCACTGCCACTTTCACCGCCGGAGCCTGGGACGACGTCGGCCCCAGAGTGGTGGTGAAGAAGGCGGTTGATGGTTGCGGCAACGAGAACACGAGCGGAATGGTTCAGACCTTCACGGTTGACACAAGGCCGCCGGTGTTCGTCGATAACGGCTTCGCCTCGATCGGTTACCTCAGGACGAACGTCACAAAGGCAGGGACCACTACCGTGTACGCATACGTTGACAACGATGGCTCCAAGCAGATATACGGGCGCGTTGAGGACAACTATAGCGATCCGGAAAATGACGCCTGGTGCACGGTTTACATAAATGAAACATTGGCAAGCAGGGACCCGGACGACAACTTCTACGGGAACTTCACCCTGAGCGACGGCCTGAACACCATAACTCTGAAGGCGGTCGACAGGGTGGGTAATGAGACGACAGTTGTGTTCGAGAACTACTACGTGGACACAAAAGCTCCAACGGTTACCTTCAACACGATCGCGGGCAAGACATGGACAGATGGAGTGAAGATCACGGAGAACAAGCCGGCCATAAAGATAACGATCATGGATCCAGGCTATGCGGAGTGCACCGGTCTTGGAGTGGCGTACGAAAACCTCTTCGTCTACCTTGACAACGACGACAACGTGAACAACGGACAGCCAGCCTGGGGCGGGCAGCTGGACAACAAGGATCCGTGGGATCCCGCCACGGGAGTCTTTGAGAACACCGTTGACAACCTTGCCGACCCGGGCGAGGGGCTGGCTGAGGGCACGTACTACATCGTTGTGGTGTGCAACGACAACCTGCCGCACGCCGGAGACAATGAGAACTGGGTAATCGCTGCGCGGAAGTTTGTCATCGATGTCACGCCTCCGGTTGTGCCAACCCCGAGCATAGCGCTGAACCCGCTGGCACAAACCTCGATAACAAGCCCGCTGGTTTCAGTTGTTAACACATTGACCATACGCGGAGAGGGGCTGACTGCTGAAGTTGGTGCGACAATAAAGATATACATCAGAAATGCTTCCACGGGTGCGGAAATCGCTACCGATACAACCACAGTTGGCACTGATGGCAAGTGGAGCAAGACGATCACCCTCCCACAGGGTGGTGTGACCATGCAGATAGAGGTCACATGCACTGACGAGGCCGGGAACGAGAGCGCGCCCGTTCTCTACGGGTTCGTGCTGCTCGATGCCACTGCCCCGTCCGTGACGATATCTGCACCGGTCACCGCGAACAACACATACACCACATCCGAGGTGACTGTGGTTGTGAGCGGGAGCATAACCAAGGACACATGGGAGACCTACAACACCGGCACAAGGGCTGTCACCGCGACCATTCAGGTCGGCAGCGCGACCCCGGGCACGGTCACCATCGGCACAGATGGGACCTTCTCCGTGAGCGCTGCGCTGAGCGAGGGCACGAACACCATAACCATCAGGGCTGTTGACTCCGCAGGGAATGGCTCATCGGCCACGATCACAGTGGTACGAACTGTCACACCATGGGCGACGTACGCGATTATCATCGTGATAATCGCGCTGATACTGGCTGCAATCGCAATATTCCGCAAGAAGTAAGGGGAAGTCACGCCATAAATTTCCCCTTATTTTTTAATTTTTGTTTTAAAATTTTCAGGGCACGGCTTTTGTGTTCTCGTTCGGTTGTTGGTTGAGCGTTTTTAGGAGTTTCCAGGATATTACGTTCTGAAGTGGAGGTTTTTTCCCCTTGTGTCGATTGTCACGAGCAGCGGTCCAAAGTCCCTTACCCTTAAAACCCAGACCGCCTCCGGCTCCCCCAGGTCCAGCCAGTGAACTCCCTCGATTTTCTCCACGTATTCTGCGGCCAGCGCCCCAGCCCCCCCAGGGAAGGCGAGGTAGACGCATCCTAGGCTTGCTAGTTGGTCTCCCACTTCCCTGCTCAGTCCTCCCTTCCCCAGAATTGCTCTCACGCCCGTGCGTCTCACGAACTCAGCCTGAAGCCTCCCCATGCGAGCGCTTGTCGTGGGACCGGCGGAGACTATTTCTATTTTCCCACCTACTTTCCTCGTCAGTGGGCCGCAGTTGTACACCACGCCTCCTTTTATATCAACGGGCAGACCTGCACCGGATGCCACCCGGGCATACGCCTTATCCCTCGCTGTCACCAGGGTGCCGCTTATCGTCACCGTGTCTCCAGCGCTAAGCCCTCGCACATCGTCCTCACTCAGGGGAGTAACCAGTCTGATCGCCTTCAGGGTTCCACCACCTTCAGTTGTTCGTCCATAAGCCTTGCCCTTGCCTTTCTGGCAGCCCAGCACTGAAATGCCACGGCAACCGGCAGGCTTGCGGTGTGGCAGGCTGCCTTTTCCACCCTCACCCCGAGAACTGTGGTTCTTCCGCCGAGTCCCATGCAACCGATGCCGAGGCGGTTGGCAGACCTCTCTATGCGCATTTCAAGCCTCTCGAGCGATGAGTCTGGATTTCGCGCGCTTAGGGGCCTGAGAAGCGCCCGTTTTGCCATGGCGCACGAAGCTTCGCTTGACCCGCCAATCCCCACCCCCACTATCGTTGGCGGGCACGGCTTTCCTCCGGCCTCGCGGATCGCCCCCACCACAGCGCGCTCTATTCCCCTGTCGCCCTCGGTTGGGGAAAGCATGAACAGCCTGCCGCAGTTCTCAGCCCCGGAGCCCCTCACGAGCAGGTCCAGCTGCATCCCACTTCCATCGACGAGCTCCAGATGGACGACCGGATGTCCCGGCCCCGTGTTGTTCCTCATGGGTTCCCGCGTGAGCGCATCCACCAGGTTGGCCCTCAGGGGAACTCTCGCGGTGGCCTGGGCCACAGCCCTGGTGAGGGCTTTTTGCACGTTAAATCCAAGCCTGAGCCCTCTTCCAATGCGCACAAAGAATGTGAGGGTCCCTGTGTCCTGGCAGATCGGACGCCCTCGCTTTTCCGCAATTTTGAGGTTTTTCAGCATGAGGTCGTACTGGATCTTCGCAGGCCTGCTGGTCTCGATCCGCGCCTTTTCCCTGAGCACGGCCACAACGTCCCTGGGAAGCCGCGTTTCCGCCCTCACCACCATCTCCACGACTGCGGAGACAAAATCCCCCTCCCGAAGCATGCGATCAATTCTATCTAAATGGAGCCTACGGTTAAAACCCTTGGGGGATCCACTGGAGATCGCACTTGTGATAAGGAGGAACGGAGCGGTGGTCGCGGGAAGGACATATATAGCAGGCTTGGGAGGGCTCATGGGCCTCATGTTCCGGAGGGGGATGGATGATGACGAGGCGATGATATTCAGGCTCAGCGGAAAGCGAACAATAGTGCATACTTTCTTCCTCAGGTTTCCCGTGGACCTCGTTTTCACCGACAGCAGGATGCGGGTGCTGGAGATCAGGGCAAACCTTCCTCCGTGGAGATTTTACCTCTCAGGCACAAAACCGAGCTATATGTTAGAGCTACCCGGAGGGAAAACTGCGGCTGTCGGGTTAAGGGTGGGGGATGAGCTGGAGACGGAAGAGTTATATTCATGAAATCACAGAGGTGATAACGCTGGCCGAGGCGGGCGGGGGTGAGGAGATGAAGGAAAGATGGATGTCCCCCGATCGCTTGCCGAGGCGGCCCTGTTTGTCGCTGCTAAAGTAAACGCCAGAGCACTCATTGCGCTGACTGAAACCGGCAAGAACCTTGAATTGTTCCAAAGCATAAGGCCGGAGTTCCAGGATGGCAGAGTCATGCTGCTCATCGCGACTCCAAATCCAGATATCCTTCGCAGCATCCTGGTCCCGGACGGCGTGGGGGTGGTAGGCATGGGTGCAAGGCCTTCCAGCAAGGTAGCCCAGGCACACCACGCCATAGCCTGCTGCATGCGGGAGGGCATACTCAGTCCCGGAGACAAGCTTATCTGTCTCATTGGAAATGGAAGCGCGGACATGCTGGATTCCCTTATGGTCATGGAGGCAACTCCCGAGCACATGGCGCTTGATGTATTCGGGGATGATGAGGTCCTTTCATCGGCAGTGGAGCTGGCCCTGCAGCTGGCGCAGGGCGAATCGGACGGTAGACCGGTCGGAACTGCCTTCGTGGTGGGCAACAGGAAGAAGATAATGAGGTATTCGTACCAGCTGATGCTGAATCCCCTTGAGGGACACAGGATAAAGATAACCGACCGATCCCACTGGGGGCTGCTGAAGAAGTTCGCAACATTTGATGGTGCCTTTGTGGTGGACTTGGATGGCACTGTCGTGGCAGCCTGCCGTTATCTTGACGCGCGGAGGAAGGTCGAGGTCCCGAAGGGCCTCGGCACGCGCCACCTTGCAGTGGCCTCAATGACGGCTGCCGTGGATGCGAGGGGAGTAACGGTATCGGGCGAGGATGGGCACGTGAGGATATTTGAGCGGGGACGGATGGTGGCCGTGCTGGATCCGAGGACGAAGCTCATGGAATACTTCGAGGCCCTGCGGGAGTAAAGAGTTATTTTTCTCCCCTCCGATGTCATAGATGGTGCGGATGCTCTACCAGGTTCTCGCTGAGGCGTTTGAGAGGCTTGAGCGGACTTCATCCTATCTCGAGAAGAATTCCATAATAGTTGAACTCCTAAGGCAGACGCCGCACGAGGAAATGGAGCGCGTGGTGCTCCTCATGCTGGGAAGGCCCTGGCCGGCATACGTGTCGAAGGAGACCGGGGTAGGACAGCAGCAGCTGAAGAAGGCCATAGCGCTTGCCTCCGGTTACTCGATATCGGAGGTCGAGAAGCTCATGAGGGAACTCGGTGACCTCGGAGAGGTGGCAGCGAGGCTCATCACAAAAAGGAAGCAGGTGACACTTTTCAGGGAGAAGCTCACGGTGAAAAAGGTTTTTGACGGGATAAAGGAGCTCCCTGAGATCACAGGGGAGGGATCGGTAGAAAGAAAGATAGCCACGGTTTCCGAGCTCCTCACCAGCGCATCCCCGCTGGAGGCAAAGTTCGTAGTGAGGACCGTCCTCGGGGACCTCAGGATAGGTGTCGCCGAGGGAAGGCTGAGGGATGCGATCGCACAGGCCTTTGGCCTGAACCCGGAGGAAGTCGAGCACGCGTACATGCTCACCACGGACTACTCCCTTGTGGCGAAGGCCGCGGCGGAGAAGGGGGCGGAGGGACTTAAAAAGCTGAGCATCACGGTCGGGCATCCCGTCAGCCCCATGCTTGCCCAGAGGGCTGAGGACATAGATGAGATACTTCAGAGGATGGGGGGCAGGGCGGCCTTTGAGGTGAAACTCGACGGCATAAGGGTTCAGGTGCACAGGAGCGGCAGGGAGGTACAGATCTTCACGCGGAGGATGGAGGATTACACGTCGATGTTTCCCGACATAATCGAGCCCCTCAGGAGGAGCATAGTTCCTGAGCACGCTGTGCTCGACGGGGAGCTTGTGGCTATGGATCCAAAGACCAGAAAGCCCATGCCCTTCCAGGAGGTTCTGAAGCGCAGGAGGAAGTACGGGATAGAAAGGGCGGCGGGCGAGATACCTGTTGAGATCCAGTTCTTTGACGTTCTGCTGGTAGACGGAAAGATGCTGATAGATGAGCCATACACGAAGCGCAGGAAAGTTCTGGAGGACGCGGTGAAGATGGGGGAGAGGGTGAAGGTGGTGGAGCAGAGGATTCTCAGCAGGCCGGAGGAGATAGAGAAATTTGTGGATGAGGCCCTCTCTCTGGGGCATGAGGGGCTGATGGCCAAGGAACTGAGCTCCACCTACAGGGCGGGCAGGAGGGAGTTCCTGTGGCTCAAGCTGAAGCCGGTTGTCGAGACGCTAGATCTGGTGGTCGTGGGAGCGCACTACGGAAAGGGGAAGAGGGCTGGGGTCTTCGGGAGCTACGTTCTCGCCGCGCGCGATGACGAAACTGGAAGGTTCAAGACCGTCACCAGATGCGGCAGCGGGTTCACGGACGATGACCTCGAGGAGCTGACGTCGAGGTTCAAGAGGATCGCAGTGAGGAGGCCCCACGAGGATGTGGATATAGAGATAGAGTGCGATGCGTACTTCCCGCCGGAGGTGGTGTTTGAGGTTGCGTATGAGGAGATACAGAAGAGCCCGGAGGAGAAACACACGAGCCTGATGGGGCTCAGGTTTCCGCGCTTCGTGCGCGTGAGGGAGGACAGGAGAGCTGAGGAGGCCACCACGGTTGGGGAGATCGAGGAGCTTTTTGAGCTTCAGGAGAGAAAGAAGGGGAAGAGGGCGGCGGCCCTGTAGCCCCTCATCCACATTGTGAGAGGAGCATTTCCTCGAGTGAGGCCAGAAATTGTGTCACATTTTCCTCCGGCAGCTGGGCGCCGCAGGCCACAGCATGTCCCCCTCCTTCACCCCCGGCTTCCCTGGCGGCCCTGCGGAAGGCATGCCCCATGTCCAGCCCCCTGAGGAAGAGCAGCCTGGAGCATCTTCCCGAGATCCTGGTTACCCCGGACTCGCTTACCATCCCAACCAGCGGCCTGTATGGATCGCACATGCCGCTTCCCAGGACCACTCCCGTGAGCGTTCCCACCAGCATGCTCCTGACCGCGCCGCTGGCATCGAAGTACTGGAGATAACCCCTCGGACCGGGTCTCAGCCCGTTTGCCTCCACGAACTCCATCCCCTTCGCAATCGATTTCCTCTGCAGCCTCACAATCTCCAGGGCCTCCGAGAGGCACTTCCCGCGGCCTCCCTTGGCTATCTCGAACCCTGTCATCGGCCGCTCCTGCCTTGCAGTTGAGTTCAGCCAGGTGGCGAATTCGTCCGCCCCTCTGAGGTGCGGAGAGCTTTCCGACTTCAGCGTGTAGGCCTCGCCCACTATCAGCCCGGGAACGTATCTGCTGAGTTCCCGTGGCACGGACATGTATGCCCTCATGATGAGCTCCGTGGCCAACCTGCGCTTTTCGCTCCAGCTCAGATCGACCGGCCTTCTCCAGCGTCCGTTTTCCCTAATGGGAATCCTCAGCGCCCTCAACATGTCCATGCACCCGGATGGAGAGTTGCTCACTCCCGGGATGAGGGGGTCGGTGAACATCTGAAGGGCTCTGGGCAGCGGTCTGGTGTGCCTTCCGTACAGGAGGATGTCCAGCTCCCGCTCCACTGCCCCGCATTTCATGGCATCTTCGGCGATCTCCCTGTTCTTTCCGATGAGGCTCCCCCATGCGTCCTGCACGTCTCCTATCGCCCCAATCAGGGCCAGGACCGAGAGGCTCACGCTGGCCCCCATCCTCCTGGCGAGGAGGTAGGCCATCCCGGCCCCGCTTATCTCCCTGGCGCCGTCCATCATGTGGTGGTGCGCGTTTATGTGCACCAGCCCTCCCCAGCCGTCGCATGGCTCTGGGAAGTGGTGATCCAGTATTATCGCATCGCGTCCGGAGAACTTCTTCAGGTTTTCCATCTGCGAGCTTCCCAGGTCCGTGAAGATTGTCAGATCGGCTGGCTCAAGCTCTGCCACGTCCTCTCTGTAAAGCATCCTCACGAACCTGACCTCGTGCTCGACGCCGATCCCGTCTAGGGCGAGCGACATTATCGAGGCCGCGCATATCCCGTCAGCGTCGGTGTGGGATACTATCAGGACATCATCGTTCGCGTGTTCCCTTATCATCTCGATGCCTCTGGCCAGCAGCCTCTCCATCGGATCAGCCCGCTCAAACCTTTTTTATTCGCAGCCTTTATGTAAAAAAGGTGGCGGCTTGCACATCCATCACGCTTACATGGGACTTGCCCTGATGGCGCTCAGCGCGCTGTCGGTCGCGTGCGGATTTCGCCCGCTGGGGGATCAGGGCACCTGGGTCGCGTGGGGAGTGTTCATGATCGGGCTTCTGGTGTTCATGCATGACGTGATCTGGCACATCACGCACCGCGAGAGATGATGGGATGAGGACGATAGAGCTGAGGGGAAGGGAGGTCATGCTGATAGATCAGACCGCGCTCCCAGAAAAGGTGAAGTTTGTCAGGTGCAGGAGCGCGGAGGATGTGGCTGAGGCGATAAGGAGCATGAGGATACGCGGTGCTCCGGCGCTGGCTGCAGCCGCCGGGATGGCAATCGCCCTTACAGCCATGCGCAGCCGGGCCAGAACTAGGGGGAACCTTCTGCGTGAGATCAGGAGGTCCGCCAAGCTTATAGAGAGCACCAGGCCGACCGCTGTGAACCTCTTCGTCGGGGTGAGAAGGGTGATGGAGGCCGTGGAGTCCGCAGGCAATGTTGAGGAGATGAGGAGGGCGGCGGTAGAGGAGGCGAAGAGGATCGCGGAGGAGGACGTGGAGACGAATGTGAAGATAGGCGAGAACGGAGCCAGGCTTCTCAGGGACGGCGACACGGTCATGACACACTGCAACGCGGGAGCGCTGGCGACGGTGGACTATGGAACGGCCCTCGGAGTCATACGTGCCGCCTGGAGGAGCGGGAAGAAGGTGAGTGTGATAGCATGCGAAACGAGGCCGCTGCTCCAGGGCGCGCGCCTCACGGCCTGGGAGCTCAAGAGGGATGGAATACCGGTAACGGTGATAACCGACAACATGGCCGGCGCGGTGATGAGGTCAGAGAGGATTTCGGCCGTCATAGTTGGGGCCGACAGGATAGCCGCAAACGGGGACACTGCGAACAAGATAGGCACGTACTCCCTCGCAGTTCTCGCGAAGGAGCATGGGGTTCCCTTCTACGTGGCAGCCCCGACGAGCACCATCGACATGAGCGTGGGGAAGGGAGAAGACATCCCTATCGAACACAGGAGTCCCGATGAGGTGAGATTCATAGGAGGGAAGAGGGTGGTTCCGGATGGGGTGCCGGTCATGAATCCAGCTTTCGATGTGACCCCGGCGTGGCTGATAAGCGCGATAATAACTGAGAGGGGCGTCGTGAGGCCGGGCGAGCTGAAGAAGCTGTTCAGGAGCTAGACGGCCTCTACGCGCTTCACTTCAGGGATCTCCCTCTTGAGCTCCCTTTCGATGCCGAAGGCAAGCGTCATCGTGGACATCGGACATCCGGCGCAGGCACCAGCGAGTCGAACCCTGACAACGCCATCTTTCGTGACCTCGACCAGATCCACATCGCCTCCGTCAGCCTGAAGCGCGGCCCTTATCCTCGCAAGTCCCTTTTCCACCTTTTCCTTCAGTTCCATGCGGCCACCAAAATCAGTTCACAGTTTCATTAATAAACATTCGGTCTGGCCGTTTCTCCCTCTCCAGCCTATGCCCCAAACTTCTCGCTCTTCCCCATAAGGTCTGCGATCGTCGGCATGAGGTCCTTGCCGCGTATCCTCCCCAGTCCCCCCTTCATGACAGATCTCTCGCCAAAGGTCTGGACTTCATCTGTCCTGACACCTGTGCCGCATATCAGCACTGGAACAGGGTCGCCGCTGTGGTTTTTTAGGCTGACCGGGGTGGTGTGGTCAACCACCACGGCGATGATGTCCACCGCGTCTATGAACTTGTTGAGCATGGCGTCGGTGCGCTCTATGAGCTCTATCTTCGCCCTCGCGTTGCCGTCGTGTCCCGCCTCGTCAAAGCCCTTCACGTGCAGCAGCACAAGATCGTGGTCCTCAAGGAGCTTCAGCGCAGCCTTGGCCTTCGCATCCAGGTCTGTGTTTACCCCCCCTGTTGCCCCGGGCACGTCAACAACAGTCATCCCGGCAAGCCTGCATACCCCCTTGACCAGGGCCGCAGCGGCCACACATCCTCCCCTGATGCCAAAGTTATCCTGGAACGGCTTCAGGTTCGGGACTATCCCGCCCCCCCTCAGGAGAACGAAGTTGGCAGGAGGCTGCCCCTGTTTTTCCCTTTCCAGGTTCAGCGGGTGTTTTTTGAGAACTTCATGGGCCTTTTCGGAGAACTCGTTGAGCAGCCTCGCGGTCTTCATCGCCCTGTTCCGCCTCAGGACGTACTTCCTCACCCCTCCGGCTATTATGGGATAGGCGGGCCCGGCGGTTTCCTCTCTTTCAAGAACGGGTTTCGCAGGGAGGGGCTTCTTTCCGACATCGTGCGGATCTGTGTCGCTTACCTCATGTGAAAGCCCTTCGCCCTTGAGCACAAGCGTGGCCCTGTGCCCGACGGTGCTCTTGAAGACGAACTTCGCGCCCGATAGCTTCACCTCCCTGTTTATGGCCTCAGCGAGGGGCTCGGTTCCCTGAATCCTCCCAGCCCTTCTGTCAGTGATCACCATGTTCCTGTCCACGGTTGCGTAGTTTGCCCTGAATGCGACATCGCCGGGTTTGAGGTCAATTCCAGCTCCGGCGGCCTCAAATGGGCCGCGTCCGGTGTACACCTCGTAGGGATCGTATCCGAGGATCGCGAGGTGGGCGGTGTCGCTTCCGGGAGGCACTCCGGGGGCTATCGTGTCCATCTGCCCGCATATCCCGTGCTTCGCCAGCCAGTCCATGTTCGGCTTGTTCGCTATCTCCAGGGGGGTCTTGTTGGCTAGCTCATGAACCGGGCGGTCGGACATGCCGTCGCATATTAGCAGGAGCGTTTTCATCGTTCACCCTTTAATCTGGCTCCTTAAGTGCTCAAAAAGGTTGGGGTCAGGAAAGTAGAAATCCAGCCAGCGCCTATTTTATGTTGGGCCCGTGGCGCAGCCAGGACGGCGCGGCAAGTGGAAACACCCGCAAGGCTTCGGACCTGTAGGTCGTGGGTTCAAATCCCACCGGGCCCGTTTTTCCAATTGCGCATCAGTAAATCCATTTGAACGGTTTTGCCCCAGGTTTGAAATCGAATCCGTCAGTTTCACAAGCCGGGGGAATTTTTGTTGCGGGTTCGAACAGTATTTTGGGATTCTATATATCCGAAAAGCGTGATACATAGTTCTGGTCAGGATGCGGAGGAGCTACCGCCGGAGAAAACGGGCAATCAAGATGACGCGCGGGTTCACGGCTACAGCGCTCACGGCAGGGATAGTGATTTCCTTCCTCGCGGGTTTTCTCTCGGCATCCCTCCTGTACCGTACTGGAACAATGCACGCAGGCGGAGGGACGGTCTGGGCGGCCGAAAACACGTTCACGGCCTCCGTGCGCATAGCTGCGGTGAAGTCCGAGGGCGGCGGCATAATAACCACGCTGGAGGCCGAGGTGGGCCCCGGGAACGGCAGGGTGCTAACAGATACGCATCCGCTTGTTGGCTTCGACTTTCAGTACGCAGACAGGACAGCCGTTAAGGTCGCATCGAGGATAACCGGCTATGCGCTCGATGACGACGGTGAGGGGCTGAAGGGCGCTGATATAATATACACGGTCAGGGCGCAGGGAACGATATATATCGAGGCCATTGACGGTCCCAGCGCGGGTGCAGCAACTACCGTGGCGACCATCGCTGCGATTCAGGGGAGAAAGGTCAGGGAAGATGTGGTGATAACTGGGACGATAAATGAGGACGGATCTATCGGGGCTGTGGGCGGCATACTTGACAAGGCGACGGCAGCAAGCGAAAGCGGCGCCTCCCTTTTTCTGGTCCCGGAGGGACAGAGCAGGGTGACCGTTTACAGGGAGGTCGTGAAACAGGTTGGCCCCTGGAGGTGGGTGACATATGAGCCGGTGCTCCTGGACCTCAATGAGTACGCTGAGAACGCTGGCTGGAGCATGAGAATTCAGGAAGTTTCCACGATAGAGGAAGCGATAAACCTCATGATAGAGGATTGATTCATTTTCTTATCCCATGATGGCTCAGTTCTATTTGGGCCGGTAGTCTAGCCTGGACAGGACGCGGGCCTCCGGAGCCTGCAGCACGGGTTCGAATCCCGTCCGGCCCGCCTCACTGACGAAGCATTTCCAGGACCTTTCTCCTAAAGTCGCTCCCGTATTTTTTCAGGTACTTCTCCAGCTTCCCGCGGTCCACCCTTTTCCTGAACTCTGGGGTGCTCTCCTTTAGCTCCCCGAAGTAAACCATGTCTATGAGCGTCTTCTCCACATCGCTCACGGGCAGGAGAAACTCTCCGCTGGCCAAGTAATCGTAGCCGAAGAAGTACTTTGGAGAAATCCTCCTGACCAGCACGTTCTGCCCAAGGACTTTTCTCAAACCGGGCCGAACTTTTCTGGCCGTCACGATTACTGGGTTAGTCTCCTGCTCCCACAGGTTGTGAAAACTCATCGCATCCTGCAGGCCTATGTAAGCTGGCTTCATGCAATAAACGAGGAGGGAGGCATCCTCATGCGCTGTGTAATAGCCCCTCGTTATCCTCCTTATCTCCCCTCTCTTCAGGAGATGGTTCACGATGACATAAGCATACCTCTGATCAGGAACGAGCGCCGATATCGAGCCTATGCTGGCAACCGGCGTTCTCTTGATGTACTCTCTGATTTTATCGATGTATTTGCCGCTCATTTGGCCCACCTTCTGATGTATTCAATGATATCTCTACTGGTTGGAACAGCCCCAAAAATCACAAGCGTTCTGAGCTCTCTTTCGTCTACGGGTTCCTCGTATTCCTCCAAAAGCTTCACGAGATCAGGCTTCACTTTTTCAGCACTCATCACATGTCTGAGCAAAAAAAAGATGTCGTACAAATCCCGGATCTTCCTCCTCTTGAGATAGGCGGCGATTTTTTCGGCTATCATCTCTTCTGGCAGCAGCGTAAAAACGTTGAACAGAACGCCCTCGTAAGTTTCGTATTCTCTTACAACGCCCTTAACGGCTTGGAACAGCGCTTCCAGCCTGATTTCGGTTTCACCGAAACTCAGCACAGAGTAGAGGGAATTTTTAGTTACTCTCTTTTTGGCAACTTCGAAGCCTGCCCTTTTCAGCTCTTCAAACAGCCTGTCGAGCGCCTTGACGTCTTTTTTCATGTAGACATCGACATCCTCTGAGAATCTGTTTCCTGAGTAGCAGCGCCAGATGGCAGTTCCGCCGTGCAGCACGCTTTTCGGGAACACCCTGTATAGAGTTTCCACTACCATGTCCTGTAACTTCGCGATTTCCCTGTGTTTTTCTCGCCTGATCCTTCGGTGTAATGGGACCTTTTTTTCCTTCATGGGGCGTCCTAAGATGCAATTAACTTAACTTATAAATAAATATATGTTTGGTTGATTCTACTTTGAGCGACC
This sequence comes from Hadarchaeales archaeon (SeqCode), assembly GCA_038851565.1. GTDB lineage: Archaea > Hadarchaeota > Hadarchaeia > Hadarchaeales > Hadarchaeaceae > JAWCKV01. The sequence goes on from JAWCKV010000017.1 coordinate 14,356, forward strand.
TCGGCAAGGCTCTAACCCGTTTGAGGGCGAACACTCTGCGGCCAGCAGCCGCCCGGGAGCGTTTATCGCTTTTCCGGGCTACAAAACCACCTTCATCCTCGACCGCGGGACATCCAAAGACCTCTAGCACGCCCACGCTTTTAGCTCTCCTTATGAGGTAAGTCTCGTGCAGCTTTTTGCACCGTTCGATCGCGCTGACGACATTGAGCTAGTTCAGCTCGCTCCTGTCGGACCTTGCGAGTTTGTTGATGATGGCTTCACAACCTCTTTTTTCCTCCAGCGTGTCCCCCTGTGCTGGGGACGATTCGGAAGGATGAGCGGAGTTCCCTTTAATCGATAGGCAACATATAGTTTGTAGAGCTTGATTTTTCTGTCTTTCGAGGCGTCTCAGAGGAAGAACACATCATACAGGCCGCAAACCTTTTTCCCGCCTGATAGGACTCCTGCTGAAGGTGGACCGGCAAAGTGCAAACACTCAGGAGGTTTCCATCTGATGTCTCGTACTCTGTGGGTACCCGTTGATTCGCCGGAACAACGCCTCAAACCTGATTTTAACATCACCGAACTAAGCGGGTCCTTGGCTGCTCTTTTTGGAGGTCACGTCTGCTGAGCTTGAACATTCGATTTTTCTTGATTTTCCACGTAAACGTCGATGTCCTCCGGGAATCGGTTTCTCGAGTAACAGCGCCAGACTGCCGTGCACAGGGGGGGGTGCTGTTGGGAAAGAGGGATGAAAAGCTCTCAACGGTGTCCTGTGCGATGGTAAGTTTTTTGTGGTACCTTCTTCTCATTTAACTCAAGGGCCCTGTTCTCGTTTTATTAGCAGTGAACTGATCATTTGTAAGTCTGGCAAATCAAGTCGTTTCTCCGGCCCGCCTTTAACGCCTCTTCCTTCGAATGAGCACCGCTCCGGTCAGCGCCACCACAACTGCAGCCACGGCCCCTGCGATTATCCATGGAAGAAGGTCCAGTTGCGGAGGAACATATTCATATGAAATGTTCACCGGCCCTCCTGCAAGAAAGGCACCGATCGCACCTGCGGCTTCAGGCCCGCTCCATGTGTAGGTGTAGCCGTTTTGCTCATACCCAGATGGTAGCTCTCCGACCTGCGAGTTCTCCGGAACCTTCACAGTCAGGTTTACGTGCTCTGCGTTCCCCGAAAGGTTTTCGGTCAGCCCTCCTACGGCGGGCAACAGTGGACTCCACTCCACGCGGTCCTCGCTTACCGGAAGACGGAAGTATGCCTCAATTTCGGCGTGGATCAGGATCAGACCACCTGAGTGCGTGGCGGTCACGGTCGCGTCGAGGCTCGAGTCTCCAGCCCTCGCGTTCACCGTCACCGACATTGTCGTTGCCGAGAAGTTCAGGGATGCGCTCAGGTCCACCGGCAATATTCTCTCCAGATTCTCGCTCGCGAGCACATCGCCTGATAACGTGCAGGTCCCTCCGAATCTGAGGGCAGTGCCCTCCCATGAAAACCGCGTCACGGAAAGGTCCTCCACCACGATGTTGCCCATCCCCTCAGGTATTTCCCCAATCGGTCCGGCACCACCTCCGGCGAAGTAGCCCAGGAGTTCGGATAGGGACCTGCCTTCAATCCCGGAAGCTGATATCATGAGGTTGATGGCTTCCGCGTTGAGCTGCAGCAGATCCTGGGGCAATGTGTCTAATGCCGTTTCCGTAAACCTGATCTCTCCCTCTAAGTTTGTGGTGACCCTCTCCTCTCCGGACCTGGAGATGTCGAGGTCAAGTTTTGCGCCCGTGATCGGAAAGCCGCTCCAGTCTCTTCCCTCCATGATGGCGTCAAGGGTAGCCGTGATGTGGCAGCGCGCATCCGGAAGCATCTCCATATCAATGTTAATATTTTCAATTTTGAGGCCAGAAACGGTGGGTTCCCAGGCTGTGGCGCTGCACAGCGATACCGTAAAAACAGCCGCCAGAAACAGCGCAACGGCTTCTTTCAACCGATTTCCCCCCATTTATCCCTTGTCATCTTTACTATAAACATACACCTCCGCCATCTTCTTATCTCTGTTCATCCTAAACCTCTAAAGGTAGCCCCGTGGGGTAGACCCGTTCGGGCGGGGCCTAATGGTCAATCCTGGCAGGCTCTGGACCTGCTGACGGCGGTTCGAATCCGCCCGGGGCTACCACCTGACATGCCCTCATGTTGTGGGAGAGCCCAAAAAGAACAGGCTTCATACCTCAACAACTATCGCTGTGTTTGTGTCCACAATGCCCTTTATCCTGTGTATTCCGCCCACTATGGTATTTGTCAGCGTCTCCAGGTTTGGCGCCTCAACGAAGACTATGATGTCGTAGGGGCCTGTGACCACATGAACCGACTTCACGCCCTTCAGCGCCTTCATTTCCTTTGCAACCTGTTTCACCTTTCCTATTGCCGCGGTCACCAGAACGTATGCCTGCGTCAACCTTTCACCAGACAATAGTCAGCGGTGTGGTTTAAAACACTACCTATTCGCTGGCTTCCCTCAGCACGATCTTTCTCCTCAGGACGAGCTCTGCGGCCCTGACCACCGAGCCGCTGGAGCCTATGGCCCTCGCTATCTGGGACTTTGGAGTGAAGACCACGATCTGCTCTCCGTCTTCCTCCACCCTCGCGATATCGACGCCAAGCATCAGCTTCAGCCTGTCCACGAGTTCCTGTTGCACTTGCTCCGCTCCGTGTCACTATTTTTTTATCCAGCTTAAAAGTTCTTGCTGGTGACCTCCTCCCCCAGCTTTCGTAGGGGGACTTCCCGCTGGTAGAGTTAAATAATCTTAGAGGGTGCTGTACTCGAGCCTCACGCTCCAGCGCCCATCGATGTTTTTAAGTATTTTTTCCACACCTGGAACGTGGGCAGCACCGACCACGGCCACAACTTTTTTCCCGCCGGATAGGAGCCCGGCAAGCTTGAGAGCCATGTGCCTGTCCCTTTCCTCTACCAGAACCTCATATATCTCCCTCGAAAATCCTCTGAGCTCCTCAAGGAGCTTCACCACCACTTCCTCCTCGGTCAGCCTTGTGAGGTCCACTCTTGCCGTCGGGAGGATGCTGAGGAGGACGTGTAAAAGCAGCCTCAGCCTGTCCTTGAGCCCAACGCGCTCGTTGAGCCTTTTCAGGGTGATGCCGATGGGCACGTCAATGAGCTCGACCCTGGACCCGGCTTTCTCCGCCGCATTGATCGCTGCGAGCATCTCCTCGCCTGGGAGCACTCCGGTCTGCATGGAGAACCTCATCTGCGCGAGATACATGATCCAGCCGAGGAAGTTCCTTCCCGGTCCCCTTCTGTCCCTTGCGGACATCTTTAGGGCAACATATCTCTCGGGGCAGAGCTCAACCGCAACGACATCTGGCTTCTCGTTCAGTATTGTTTCCCTCACGTCCTCAAGGCTCTTGGGGAGGACGTGACCAACCCCGATGAGAGTGAGGTTTTCACCTGCTCTTCTTATCAAGTTATCGACCGAGCACCCTGTATCTCAGCAGCAGGTTCTCCCCAACCCTGCTGGACCCCAAAAACTCCAGCCTTAAACCCTCTGATACCCTTTCAAATCCCTTCCCCCCCACGAGGGGCTTTGCGTCCTTACCTCCGAGCACGACAGGGGCAACCGCTATCCTGAGCTCGTCCACCAGTCCCCGGCTCAGCATCTCCCAGTTGAGCATCGAGCCGCCCTCCAGCAGCATTTTCCTCACCCCCCTCGAGTGGAGCTCAGAGAGAAGCCTGGAGAGGTCGACTTCCCTTTTTCCCATGACGATGACATCCACTCCCATTTTCCGCAGAGCATTGACCTTCTTTTTCGGCGCCTTTCCGGATACCGCAACTACTGTTCTGGCGGATCTGTTGAGCACCCTGGATTTCAACGGTATCCTGCATCTCCCGTCCACCACGACCCTGATTGGGTTTCTCCCCCTGACCATGCGCACGGTCAGGGAGGGGTTGTCGGAGATTATCGTGCCAGCCCCGACCATGACCGCGTCCACGCTGGCCCTCAGGCAATGAAGCCTTCTCAGGTCCTCCTCACAGGAGAGGGCGCTGTCTCCGGTCATGGTGGCTATCTTCCCGTCTACGCTCATGGCCGAGTTGAGTATCACGTACGGCCTTCTCATGTGTTTCCCTCATGTGGGGCCAGGGCCGGGATTCGAACCCGGGCTGCGGGATCCACAGTCCCGAATGCTGACCGCTACACTACCCTGGCCACCGAATAGAAGGTAGAGGAGCGCTCTATTTGAGGCTTGAGGTCGGACAATTGGCATTGCGATTTCGTGGCGCACGTTTAAAAGTTGGGTGCAGCGGGGTGAAAATTGTCCCAGAATCAGGCTGGTGCGGGGGGCAGGATTTGAACCTGCGAACCCCTCAGGGACCAGACCCTAAATCTGGCGCCGTTGGCCTGGCTTGGCTACCCCCGCTCAAGATGAATTTGGTCTCACTAAATATAGCCAGTTGTTCTATCTTGCCCATGAGTCACGCTGGGCCATCATCTCGTACCTGGACCGCCTCTTCGCCTCCCTGTAGCACCTCTTGCAGTAGTTTTTCCCCAGCGTGCGTTTGGCGCATCCCCTGTGCAGCTCAACTCCGCAGGAGGCGCACTTGACCACATCGGTCTCCACGGGATTCCCGCAAACAGGGCATTCGCTCATGATACTGCCTCCAGCTTCGAGGAGATAAATCTTCACCCGCACTTTTTCCTGAGTTCCCCGATGGTCGTGAAGATGTCGCCCCCCACCTGAAATATGGGCCTGAGGACCTCCGTGTTTATGAATTCTCCGTCGAAAGCATTCTCATCGCCGTACGCCGCGAGCACCTCCCCAACGAACAGCGTGTGGTCTCCCGTGGTTATCGCCTCCTTCAGCCTGCACTCCATGTGCAGCGCGCATTCCTTCACGGCTGGAGCCTTCACCTTCCTTCCGGGAATGGGCGTCAGGCCGAACT
>JAWCKV010000018.1:0-18922 GCA_038851565.1 Hadarchaeales archaeon (SeqCode)
GACTTCCGGGCACCTGGAACTGCGCGAGCGGATACACCTCCTCCAGCTCCTCAGGAACAGGACCGAAGACGGGAAGAAGCCTCACCAGGTGAACGCCCTCCGGATCAAAAAGGCGCAACCTCTCGTATTCTAGACATGGAAGTATGAGCAGGGTCTTGGATGGCCTAGGCTCGTACCTCTCCCTGAATCTCCGCTCGTGCCTTATGACCTCAGGCCTGAACAGCGACTCCTCCCCCAGGTAGAAGAACGCTGATATCTTCGTGACCGGGTCTAACCTTTCGATTGCATTTGAAAACAGGATCAGCTTTCTGAGTCCCTCGAGCAACCTGGGGTGCGCGGTGCACCTCATCTGCACATGCTCCCACAGTCTTCCCTCGCGTATCGCCTGCCTTATTGCCCTTATCTCCGCGAAGCTGGCATGGAGGTTGTGGCGTGCAAGTGATCTGACCCTCTCGCTCACCGGGGCAGCGCGGAGCTCCTCGGGCGAGGTTGAGGAGCACACCGGGCATGAGCAGGGGAACTCGCGGAGCTCGCCGAGGAGGAACGTGCCCCAGGCGGTCATGTACCTCCCGTCCCTCGCATAGAGCGCGTACGCAGCTGAATCGAAGAGATCGCACCCCATCAGCACTGCGAGAGAAAACATCATCGGGTGGCCAGCCCCGAACAGGTGAACCGGCCTCTCCGGAGGAAGGTTGAGCTTTGCGGCCATCACCAGATCCACCAGCTCGGCATATCTGTATTCCTCCATCAGCTCCACAGGGCTCCCGATCGCGTGCACGTGATAGTCCAGCCTCCCCATCTCCCTCGCACACTCCTCCACCAGCTGCCTGAACTGTCCTCCCTGAACCGGGCCGCACCAGAGCACGTCCGGGTTGGACCTCATGCCGACCGCCTGCCGTGCCCTCTCCAGGGTCTCCTGCACGGTCCAGCTCGCCCTCTCCTGCGTGACATCAATTCCTGTCGGGGCATCCAGTATTGTCGCTATGTCCGGCGCTATTCCCTCCTGATACCTCACGATCTCCTCGGGCGAGACCTCTATGTCGCCGTACCTGAGGATCTGGTACCCGCCGCTGTCGCACATCACAGGTCCATCGTAGTCCAGTACCCCGTGTACCTTTTTCTCCAGCGCCTCCTCCTCGAAGTGCCTCATGATGATGTAGGCGTTCGTCATCACCAGGCTGGCCCCGAATTCCTCCCTTATCTCCCTGGGGGGGATTATCATTTCAAGCGGGTTGATGACCGGCATGAGGGTCGGCGTTACCACCTTACCGTGCTTGAGGGTCAGAAGGCCGATCCTTCCCATTCCGCACTTTTCCCTTACCTCGAAGATGGGATCACCAACAGAGGATGGGCGCTTGAAACAAAAAGCGTTAACACACCAGATACTTGCCCTGAGCCAGCTCGCTGCAGAACTTGTCCATCCTGTCCAGCTCGCTGTTGAACGTCTCCCTTATCTGCTCCTCGATGTCCTTCATCGACACACTCTCCTCCGGTATGACCCTGGCGGTCGCTATCGCTGGCTGGTCTATGGGCTTCCCTATCTCGCTCACGAGCCAGACGTAAACCTCCCTCAATCCGGGAACCCTGATGTATATCTCGTTCGCGATCCTGTGCGTGAGTATGTTGTATATTTTCCCAACGTGGCTTACCGGATTCTTTCCGGCCGCGGCCTCGGACCCGACGTGCCTGTTCAGCGGTATCACCCCGTTAGGCCTGTTGCCCCTTCCGACCTGGCCAGAGTCCGCTCCGTCCGCGCTTGTGCCGAGGACTGTGAGGTAAACGCCATCCACCCCCCTCCCCCTTACGTCGAGGGTGTTTAGCTTGAGGCTAACGTTGAACTCGCAGTTCTCCGCCAGAAACTCCTTTAGCCTACCCGTTATCTCCTCCTTAAGCCTGAAGTAGTGGTTCTCATCGTTCACGAACCTGTCGACGAATGCCGCTCCCACAGTCAGCGAGAGATCTCCGTCCCTCCTGAACCCCATCACCTTTATGTCCTCGCCAAGTGCGGGGAACTCCCTCTTGACCTCCCTGGAGTTCAGGAACCTCTCGGTGTCCAGCACTATGCGCTCGGTGGGGGTCATGGGAGCGTAGCCCACCGCGGCAGATGTGTCGTTCGCGCTCAGTATCCTGCCTCCTCTCCTGAATATGTCCGTGAGCGCAGCCGATCCTGGCTTCAGCTCGACCTGGTACCTCAGGTGCTGATCCGGGTCCACGAACCTCAGGTTATCCCTTATCCATGTCTTCGCAGCCCTTATCGCTATCTCCTCCACGGGGACCGTGTCATCTCCCACCCTGGTCGTGGCCCTGTCTCCGAAGATGAGGAGCATGGGCTGGATCACCCTACCTCCGCCGAATCTCGTCTCCACCTCACCGGCCACCAGGAGGGACTTGTCGGCGTTGTGGTGCATTATGGCCCCAAAGCGCTTCATGTACTCCGCGCTGAGCTCCACAGAAACCCTGTCCAAAACCGCGTCGCATATCGTGTCCGGGTGTCCCAGTCCCTTCCTCTCAACTATCTCGAAGCGCTGCTCCTCCAGCGGGAGCTGCCTGAACTCCTCCACCATGATGTTCCTCAAGCCCTCGCCTCCACCCATTCACCCCCCCGGTGTATTTATATGTTTTGATGCCGATATAACCAAGGGTAATAGAATTGATCTACCGGCCCTCTGAGATAAAGGCGATCAGAATCAGGCTGAAGCTAACGCAGGCTGAGCTCGCGAAGAGAGCCGGGGTCACGCAGGCATACATAGCGAAGATAGAGGCCGGAGAGGCCGACCCGAGGATATCCACAATGGAAAGGATATCCAGGGCGCTTGAGGAGTCCATGCCAAAGTCCCAGCGCGTTTCTATCAGGGAGATCATGTCCTCCCCCGTGATCTACGTCAGGCCGTCCGAAAAGGTCGCCCAGGCGGTTCAGCTCATGAGGTCCCACGACGTCTCGCAGCTGCCGGTGCTTGAGGGAGGAGTGCAGGTGGGATCTGTAACCGAGGGGACGCTGGTCAAGAAGATCGCGTCTGTCGGTGACCTGAACAGCCTCATGGAGGAGACCGTTGAAAGAATAATGGATGGGCCCCTGCCGACTGTTGGAGACGACGCGGATCTCGACACTGCCCACAGGTTGCTGGAACACGAACCAGCCGTGCTCGTGATCTCCCATGGGAGGGCAGCTGGCATAGTGACGAAGGCAGACCTGTTCAAGCTCACGGGGGCTCAGAAACGGTAGCGGTGCAAGCATGGAGAGCGTAAGGGAGAGAATAGCGAGGTGGATAGCCGGGGACATAGTGGTGTCTGAGGACCATGGGTCTGCCATCAGGCGCTGGAGGGAGAGGTTCGGGCTGACCCAGACCTCACTGGCCGAGAGGGTGGGAGTTTCACCCTCTGTGGTGAGCGACTACGAGGCAAACAGGAGGAAGTCCCCCGGAGCCTCCATGGTCAGAAAGATAGTTGAGACAATGATCCTGGCAGATGAGGAGAGGGGGGGGAACCTCGTGAGGAGTCTCTCCCAGATATTCGGCTCCCAGCTTCCTGCAGATGTGGTCCTCGAGATAAGGGAATTCAAAGAGCCAGTGGAGGGGAAAGCCGTATGTAAGGCGGTCGATGGAGAGGTCATGGCAAACCGCGATCTGCTGGACAGAAAGCTCTTCGGCTACACAGTAATAGATGGGCCAAGGGCCGTCCTACAGCTCTCAGTGGACGATTTCAGGCGACTCTACGGGCTGACCACAGAGAGGGTCCTGGCATTTACGGGGGTGACAACTGGCAGGTCGCCCATGGTGGCCATCAAGGTCATTGGCATAACACCCGGGATGGTTGTACTTCACGGGGAGCTGGCCTCGCCCGACCCGCTGGGCGTTAGGATCGCTGAGATGCTGAAGGTTCCCCTAGTGATATCCCGCCTGCCCTCCCCCGAAGCACTCCTGGAGTCCCTCAGGAAGTGCGGGAGATAACGGCTTTTGACGATAACGATTTCGTCAATAGAAAGGTTTTTATGAATTTTAAGGTAGGCTATTCAGACGGAGAGAAGGGAGAGTGCAAGCATTGGCTGTTGGCATAGTCGGGTACGGCGCCTACATCCCGAGGTACAGGATAAAGGTCGAGGAAATAGCCAGGGTATGGGGAGACAATCCGGAACTAATAAAGAAGGGCCTATTGGTGGAGGAAAAGTCCCTGCCGGGTCCTGATGAGGACACCGCGACGATAGCGGTCGAGGCTGCGAGGAATGCCGTTAAGAGGTCCGGCATAAACCCACAGGAAATAGGCGCAATCTATGTGGGGTCTGAATCCCCCCCTTACGCGGTCAAGCCAACCGCAACCATAGTCGCCGAGGCCATCCAGGCCACCCCTAACCTCACAGCCGCAGACATGGAGTTCGCGTGCAAGGCTGGTACCGCCGGGATCCAGAGCTGCATGGGCCTGGTCGAGGCAGGGGTGATAAAGTACGGGATGTCGATAGGCGCTGACACAGCGCAGGGCGCACCGGGGGATCCGTTGGAGTACACCGCGGCTGCAGGGGGGGCAGCAGTTATAATCGGGAAGGACGGATTCAGCGAGCTGCTCGCGACCGTGGAAGGAACATGTTCCTACACCACTGACACTCCTGACTTTTGGAGGAGGGAAATGAGGCCATACCCAAAACACGGCGGAAGGTTCACTGGAAAGCCAGCCTACTTCAAACACGTGGTTTCGGCAGCCCAGGAGCTCATGAGGAGGCTGAGGCTGACCCCTCAGGACTTCTCCTATGCCGTGTTCCACCAGCCAAACGGCAAGTTTCCGCTGGCGGTGGCCGAGGTCCTGGGCTTCACAAAGGAGCAGGTGATGCCCGGGCTTATCACGCCAAAGATAGGGAACACGTACTCCGGGGCCTCCCTCATAGGGCTGGCGGCTGTCCTTGATCAGGCGAAGCCGGGGGAACGCATCCTCCTCACGTCCTTTGGGTCTGGTGCGGGAAGCGACGCTTTTAGCTTCGTGGTCAGGGAAGCCATAGACTTGAAACGGGACCTCGCCCCCAAGGTGGTGGACTACGTTGGGAGAAAGACATATGTCGACTATTCCACCTATGCCAAATACAGGAAGATCCTGGTGAAGTGAATGAGAAAGGTTGCGGTCATAGGGGTCGGGCAGACGAAGTTCGGTGAGCTCTGGGACGTCTCCTTCAGGCAGATGATGCTCGAGGCCGGGATGCGGGCGCTCGAGGATGCGGGAATAGACGGGGGGGACTTGGACGCACTATACGTGGGGAATATGTCCGGAGGACAGTTCATCAAACAGGAACACATTGCACCCCTGATAGCAGATCATGCCGGGCTCGTCCCGATTCCCTCAACCAGGGTGGAGGGTGCCTGTGCATCCGGAGGGCTCGCGCTCAGGCAGGCCTTCACAGATGTCGCCTCTGGTATCCACGACCTGGTTGTGGCTGCCGGGATCGAGAAGATGACAGACGTTCTCTCCGAACAGGCGACCGGGGCCCTGGCAACTGCAGCTGACCAGGAGTGGGAGGTCTACGCGGGGGCGACCTTTCCCGGATTATACGCCCTCATGGCCAGGAGACACATGTACGAGTTTGGGACCACGGAGGAGGAAATGGCGATGGTGGCGGTTAAGAATCACGGGAACGCATGTCTGAACCCATGCGCGCAGTATCACACCGAGATAACCGTGGAATCCGTGCTCAGCTCCCCTCCCGTGGCGCTTCCGCTCAAGCTACTCGACTGCTCCCCGGTGACCGATGGAGCCGCATGCCTCGTGCTCGCTCCAGCCGAGACAGCCAGGAAGTACACTGACACCCCGATAGTCATAGAGGGAAGCGGTCAGGCAAGCGACACGATCTCCCTGCACAGCAGGCACTCACTCACTGCCCTCATGGCAACGATTGAAGCGTCAAGGATAGCCTACAGGATGGCGGGAATAGAGCCGAAGGACGTGGATCTGGCGGAAGTTCACGACTGCTTCACGATCGCAGAGATAATGGCGATAGAGGACCTGGGGTTCTGCAAAAAGGGAGAGGGCGGAAAGCTCACGAAGGATGGTGCCACGGAGATAGGTGGCTCCATCCCGGTCAACACGAGCGGCGGCCTGAAGGGAAAGGGGCATCCCGTGGGAGCAACCGGTATAGCCCAGGCCATTGAGGTCGTCCAGCAGCTCAGGGGTGAGGCGGGAAAAAGACAGGTAAACGGCGCGATGATAGGCCTCACGCACAACGTCGGAGGCTCTGGTGGAACAGCGGTGGTGCACGTCTTCAGGAGGGGTGACTGATGGCCGTGCCGAGGTTCTGGCGGGAAATACCCAGCAGGTACAACCTGATCGGAAGCAGGTGTGAGAAGTGCAACAAGATATACTTCCCGCCCAGATACATGTGCCCGGAGTGCAGGAGGGTTGGAAGGATGCAGCCGCACCACCTGAAGCCGCGGGGGAAGATCGTCACACACACAACGATATACGTGGCCGCCAGCGGCTTTGAGGACCAAGTCCCCTATGCCCTAGCAATAGTGGAGCTGGAGGAGGGGCCGAGGATACTAACGCAGATAACTGACTGCGATCCAAATGAGGTCAAGATAGGGGATGAGGTCGAGATCATATTCAGGAAGCTAGGTGAGGAAGGGGACGAGGGGGTCATATACTACGGATACAAGGCCAGAAAGGTAGAAATGCCTAACTCCTCCTAGCGAATGTCAGGTAGCCGGTGTGGGCTATCATCCTCGAGCTCGGCCTGGTCCCACTATCCATAACAACGATCTCTCTCACCAAGCACTCTATAGTCTTGAGACCTATGAACCCGAAGTTCCTGACCTCCCTATAGAACCTCTGAAGGTGCTCCACACATGGCGCGAAGACCGAAAGATATCCTCCCGGCTTCAGAGCTCTCTCCGCGTGTGGAAGAACCAACTCAGGCCTAGGGATATCGAGCGTGATGAGATCGAGATCCTTCTCATCTATTCCCCCGCAGATGTCCTTCAGCTTGATCTCAACCACTCCCTCAAGACCTGCGAGCCTCACGTTCTCCCTCGCAACCTCTGCAAAGTCCTCCCTCACCTCGTAGCTCACCACCCTCCCGTCAGGCCTCACCAGGTTGCCCAAGAATATAGCGAGCGCGCCCGAGCCAGTCCCCGCATCCACCACCATGTACCCAGGACCCACGCCGGTGTGCGCGACAATCTGGGCCGCATCCTTGGGCAGCATTATCTGCGGAACCCGCTTTATCTTCTCGAGGTAGTCCGCAGGTGAGGGCAGAAGCACTACGAACTCCCTCCCTATATGGGACCTGAGCCTGCACCCCGGCTCCTTTCCCACAGCCTCCCCCAGGTCCACGACGCCGAGGTTGGTCTGCAGCTTCCTGCTCTCCGCCCTTGTCAGATATTTCCTTCCCCTCTCGTCAACGAGGATTATCCTTTCCCCCTCGCGTATCATCAGGCTCAAATCAACTATTTAACTGCAGAATTAAAATAGGGAGAGGTGAACTCGTGAAAACTCCTGCGAGCTTCATGAAACCAAAGCAGATGGTGGCGGTGGCCCTCATCGTCTCCATTTCTCTCGGGACCTACGCCGCGCTGGCAGGAATTCCCAAGAGCATAGAGTTCACCGGCGGCTCTATGATAAGGGTGAGGTGTGAGAACGCGCCCGACCCCTCATCCGTTGAAACTGCCATCGAGGGGCTTCTGGGCGCAGACGTTTCGGTGGACTCCGTGAGGGGAGGGCTGGACATAAGAACGCAGCTCCAGCTAACCGAGGAGCAGAAAACGGCCCTGAGAGAACTCATGTCGTCGGAGTTCAACGTAACTGGAGAGGGCGTTAACATTGACGCGCTTGGGGCTAACATAATAGCGGTCTACGCTGGACAGGCAATCGTCGCGGTTGCCGGGGCCTTCGTCGCCATGGGCGTCATAATACTGATCGCGTTCAGGCGCAGGGTTCCGGTGGGCGCCATGCTGCTGGCTGTGGGCCTTGACATGGCATGCGTCCTCGGACTGATGGGCATATTTGGCGTGGAGCTCAGCCTCGCCTCCCTGGCTGGAATGCTCATGCTCATAGGATACTCGGTGGACACGAACATACTGTTGACGACCAGCCTCCTGAGGAGAACCGAGGGAGAAACGCTTGAACGCCTTGCGACCGCCATGAGAACTGGGCTGATGATGAGCGGCACGACCATGGTCCCCCTCATAGCCCTGAACGTCCTGACCACCGCACCGCAGCTATACCAGCTGACCATGGTCCTGATATTTGGCATACTGGCGGACATCATGAACACCTGGATGCTCAACGCGGGAATCCTGCTAGAGCACTCAAAAAAGGAGCGGGTGAAGTACCATGTCGCTCTTTAGAAAGAGAAGCGTTGCCCTGCTCATCCTGCTCGTCCTCCTGTCAGCGCTCGCTGTTTGGAGTCCCTGGAAGCCAGTTGACCAGAACGCGAGGGATGCTATAGGGTGGCCGGCAGATTACACCAGGGGGCTGAGATTTGGGGTGGATATAATCGGAGGCTCAAGGATAACGCTAGAACTCAAGGTATCCAGAGCAACATTTCTGGTAACCGCAGCCAACCCGGAGAACGTGTGGTGGCAGGATATAGTTCCCAGGATAGAGGACAACCTGTACGTGAACGTCCGCACGATATCCCTTGACCCTGCATCGGGCACTGCGGTGGCGGAGATAGGAAGAAATGTGACGGAGAACCTCCTGGAGAGCATCGTCGGAGAGCTGGCCGACGTGGTGGCGATAGAGAGGACGGCGACAGAGGAAACCGTGAACGACGTGGTCTCGGTCCTCACTGCCAGGGTCGACCCCTACGGGACGCTTGGCACGAGCTTCACCCCGCTGGGGGCAAATCTTGTCCTATTCGAGGTGGCCGGGCTTCCGATCGAACAGGCTAAGGCGCTCCTGGGCAAGCCCGGAAAGCTTGAGGTCTTCATGGACGAGAACCTGCTCCTGCGCGGTGGGGACATAGTGAGCGTTGGCACGCCGTACAGGAGCACGCAGAGGCAGAACTCCGTAGAGCTCCCCTTCAGGCTCAACGATGAGGGAGCAGCCAGATTCAGCGCAGCGGCGGCGGGAAAGGCCAACTACCCGACCGTGATATATGTGGACAGACCGGCCGACTCGATACTCCTCTTCGACGAATCGCTTCTCTTGACGCTCCACGAGCTCGAGTACGACGAGGAGGGCATGAAGTTCAGGGGCAGCACAGGAGGGGGAATTCCATATCCGATCCTCGTCACCGCCGTAAAGTCACCAAAGGACTCCCTCTCCGGGGACGCGGCAGACTTCCTGCTCTCACAGGTGGGCCTGAAGTCGAGGGTGATACTTCTCGGCGACTTCTCGCGGTCTGTAGTTGAGAACCTGGAGAACGCGTACTCCGTGGTGAGCATTCCGAGGAACTCCGGGGAGAGCGTGAAGAGCTGGATAGAGAGGGCCTGCGGCCTCAAGAGCGTGGTCGTGATCAGCCCGGAGCTCGCCTCTGATCTCCAGCAGGGAAAAATGGTGAGGGACCTGACGATCACCATAACCAGGGAAACCTTGGACGAGGCCATGCAGGAGGCAAAGAACCTCAAGATAGTCCTCTCGGAGCGCCTTCCGGTGGAGGTGGAATACGTGAGCGAGACCTCAATAGAGCCCAGGCTTGGATCGCAATTCCTGAGGGAGGCGCTCTATGCGGGAATATTCTCGCTGATCGGGGTCTTTGTTCTGGTGTTCGTCTGGTACAGAAGACTCCTCCTGTCCTCGGCGGTCATGATAACAATGCTCTCCGAGCTGATCATCACGCTGGGGGCTGCGTCCGTGCTGAACTGGTCAATAGGGCTGCCGGAGCTCGGAGCGCTCGTGATAGTCATAGGCACCGGCGTGGACCATCAGATAATAATAACGAACGAGCTGCTGAGGGGTGGTCTGCCCCAGGCTGGCGCCCCTGGCCTAGGGTGGCGCATCTCCCGCGCCTTTTCGGTGATATTCGCCGCCGCCGCAACCACCGCCGCAGCCATGATGATGCTCGCCATTCTCGGCTTCGGCGCGATGAGGGGCTTCGCCCTCATAACTATAACAGGCACCCTGATAGCGGTCCTCATCACTAGGCCAGCGTTCGCGAACATCGCGAGCGCGGTGATCCTCTGGCGCGGGATGAGGATCAGGGCGAAAACAGGACAAGGATGATCGTCAGGGACAGGGACAGCGCCCCCAGCATCCCCGTGTAGCCCAGGAAGAAACTGTGGAAACCGAGACCCCTGAGCGCACGGCCGAACATCGCGCAGAGGAATGCTGAGCAGGCGAAGCAGAACCAAATCGTTGCCAGTGACACGACTGCCGGGTTGATTCCCCCGATGATGAGGAGAAACGCCAGGAAGCCAGCAACCGACAGCGCCAGGGCGAAGGGGTAGAATACCAGGAGAAAAACGTGAAATCTGCGCGAATCCATGTCCCTCACCTGGAAAACGCATACTGGGTGGTCGTGGGAAATCTGCTCCTGACGGCTGATATCTCCGGACCGTATATCACTATCT
This sequence comes from Hadarchaeales archaeon (SeqCode), assembly GCA_038851565.1. Classification (GTDB taxonomy): domain Archaea; phylum Hadarchaeota; class Hadarchaeia; order Hadarchaeales; family Hadarchaeaceae; genus JAWCKV01. Next base: position 10,485 of record JAWCKV010000018.1, read on the forward strand.
CACTTCCCTCCGCCCTCTTTCCCAGGACCGAGCAGATCACCTTCACCTCCAAATCCCCCCTCACGACCGCAGCGCCGCTCCCCAGGCTCCTCGTCATCCATATCAGGATTGGAAGCCTCAGCTCGCCCCAGCTCTTCTCAGACAGGAGCCCTGATAGATCCCTGAGTTCCTCCCTCCGGAAGGAGTGAAACGTTCCGCTCCTGGTCTCCACGCCCGGCCTTTCAGCCCTGAGGGCTTCAGCTAGGGAAATGTGGGCCCTGGGAAGGTGCGCGTTGAGCCTGGAGAGCTCAAGCTCTATCAGACGCTCTGGGTCCATGACCGCTCCTCCATGATCTTCTTTATTCTCTTGAGGCGCGAGAAGTTCTCCCTCTCCATCTCGTCGAGGCGCATCATGATGAACTTTATCGCCTCCCTCAGCCTCGGTATCAGCACGTACTCCAGCGAGTTCACCCTCCTCTTCGTGGCCTCGAGCTCCTCGGCTATCGCGAGCGCCTCGGCCTCTGCCTCAGCAAGAGGGACAAGCAGATCCAGCGCTGCCTCGAACTCCTTTGCAGCTGCATCGAGGAGGGAGGAGGTGTCGTGCAGGCTGTAGCCCCTGCTGAGGGCACCGCGGAGGGCAGAGTGCCCCTCGAGGACAGGGAGGATTATCCCCATGAGGTTGCGCGTTGAGGTCTCCAGATCTGCACCCTTCGTGCACTCCCTGGCCGCCTGAATCGTCTCCTGGGTCCCGATGTCAGCGAAACAGAGTGAGAGAGCACGGTGGGCCCTGCCCAGCTGCTCGAAAGCTCTTTTCCTGAGATCCTTTATCTTCCTGAGGGAGGCGAAGAGTTCCACCACGAGCGCATCCATCTTCTCCTCGAGAAGGTCGTGTCCCGTCCTGGCCAGGGCCTCCCTCTTCCTGAGCCTTATCAGCTCGGTCCTGGTCGGAGAAAGCTCTGAAGCGGTTGCCATGCTGTTCACCTCTCCACGGTTATCTCCGAGCCTATCGTCCTTCTCAAGCGCTCGCCCAGCTCGTCCGCCTTCGGCACATAGCCGGAGCCGTCCGGTATCATCAACACAACAGGAAAGATCCCCTTGGACCTCATGAGCCCTCTCAATTCCTCTCCCAGCTCCTCCGCCACGCGGTACGTGATCATCACGAGGCCAACTTCCTCAGATGAGACAAGATCCCTCAATGCACGGAGGGTCGACTCCCTGTCAGAATGCGAGTGGCCCAAGTGGACCCCGGCCAAAAACATGCCCGCTACCGTGGATCTGTCGCCAATCACGGCCATCTTACGCCCCAACCATCATCCCCTCCAGCGTCCTCCTGACCGCACCCGGTTCAGCGCCGTCGAACTTCAGCCTGTATATCGTCCTTAGTTTCTTCAGCTCGTGCTCCTTCTGGGCAATGTATGAGATCGCCGGGGCCACTGTGAAGAACCTCGTCATGGCAAGCCATCTGAAAAGCCTTATCCTGCCCCTCTCGAGGGCTGCCTCGGCGGCGGTGGCCCCCTTTTCGCCTATCTCCCCTGAAACCTCGGAAAGCACCCTGCCGACGGTTGTTATGTGTATCATGTTTATTGCGGAAGCGAGATCCTCGGCCATTACCATGGCGCGAAGCATCTCCTCGTTCAGCTCGTGTGATGGCCTGACAATACATGCGCTGATCTCCTCCGGGGGCGCTCGCTCCTGCTTAAGCCTGAGGATGAGCCTGGCGTTTAGCGAGTCCAACTCATATCCGATCATCTCCCTCATAACCTTTCGCTGGTCGCGCCTGCCGAGCACGTCGCTCCAGAGCGAGGACCAGTAGTGCCTGTCCAGGGCAAGCAGAAGGGCCCTCAAGCCCTCCCTCCGGTACGCCTCCATGGCACCAGATATGACGTGGTGATATTCACTTCCCCTCAAGTACTCCAGCAGCTCCTCGAGCGTCCTCGCGGATGCGAGCATCTCAAGGCGCTCACGCGACATGGTGGGGGAGGGCATCAGCTCCCTCGCCCTATCGCCGGGCGTGACCCCAGAGTGTATCATCGAAATTATCGCCTTGAGGTTCCACACATCGATTCTGGAGAGAATCCTCGCCACTGTCGCCCTGCGTCCCTTGGGCAGCATCCCCAAGAGTTCCCTGTACCTTGCGTTCGCGTTCTCCCTCAGCGCCCTCTCGAATTCCAGCGGATCCACCGGGGCCGATCTCCTGAGCTCCGCAATCTGCTCCCTGTACTCGCTCTCCTCAAGGGCTGAGAGCACGGCCTCCGCTGATGGGGCGCCTGCGAGCTCCGCCAGCTTTGACTCGGGCAGAAATCTGGCTTCCCAGGCGCTCAGCGTTGCGTTGCAAAAAACATACGGCATTGAGCGTCTGGCAAGCAGGACGAAGGCCAGAAAAAGGGCCGCGACCAGCCCCAGTATGAGAATCGGCGCCTCGATCATCTCAATCCTTGAACAGAGTTTCTGCCACCTTCACCCTGAGGGACTCCATCTCCCGCGCAAGTCTTCCCTCGAAGGTCTCATCCAGCTCAACCCTCAAATCCGGAGCCACAACCCTCACCCCTCCCGTGACAATTATGGGATCGCCCAGCGCCAAAGAGGCACCCGTCTCCCTCTCTATTGTCCTCTTTTCCCTCTCAATTATGCCAAGATCCCTCCTGTTTGTCCTTACCACGACCTTCCTCGCGCCAATGCCCTTCACCGCCTTTTTCACGATCCTCACCAGATCCTCCTCGTATTTCCTAGACCTCACGTGCTCCTCCAGTTCTTTCCTCGCCCTGGCGAAAACCGACTCGATCAGCTCCTCCCTCCTTCTCAGGATCTCCTTCTTGATCCTCAGCCTCCCCTCAGACAAGATCCTCTCCATCTCGGCAGCCCCCATCCTCTCGGCCTCCCTGAGCCTTGCCTCCTCGGTCTCCTTTGCGGTTATCTTGGCGGCCTCCAGGGTCGCCTCGGCCTCCTTTCTGGCCTCGGCCACTATCCGCTCGGCCTCCTCCCTCGCCTCCTTTATTATGTCCTCGGCAATGAGCTGCGCCCCTCTCTCTGACTGCAGGGAACCGCCTCCCTCATATGGCGCCTATCGTGGTGAGCAAAAGTATGGTGGCGAGGAGTCCGAGGATCGCGTACAGCTCAACCATCACGATGTAGAGCATTCCCTGGGAGAAGACCTCTGGCCTTTTCGCTATCGCGCCCACCCCTGCCGTCGCGACCATGCCCTGAGCGTAAGAGGTTATCCCCTGAAGGATGGCCGGAATGGCGGCCGCGAGGACGCCGAGACCAAGCCAGGAGGTTGCAGGGTCGGCCAGCTTCCCGGACACCGCAGGATATGCGACGAACATTATGAGGAAGCCCGCAACGAAGCCGTATATCCCCTGGGTTCCAGGCATGACCTGGTAGACGAAGAGCCTGGAGAACTTCTTCGGATCCTCGGCCGAAACCGCTGCGGCCGCCACGCCTGTCATGCCGACTCCGAGCGCTGCGAATATCCCGGGTATGGCCACGCACAGCCCGGCAGCCACCACGACCCAGAGCTCCTCACCGGCCAACAGCACCCGCCCCCTTTATCCTCGTGATGCTCCTCTTGACCGCAAACGGTTTAAATTCTTCCCCTCCGCCCTCATAAAACTTGCTGAAGAACTCCGCAAAGTGCAGCCTCAGCGTGTGGACGAATGCTCCCAGAGAATTGAGGAATATGTTGAAGGAGTGGGCGATGAAGAACATGAAGCCGAAGGCTATGGCGAGCACGCAGATGTATACCGCGGTGAGGGGGTTTATTTGTGCGGGAGCTATTCCGTTCCATATGAAGCCGAGTATGAAGTTTATCGAGAAGGCTATCACTCCGCTCGCTATGCAGAGGGCCAGAAGCCTGCAGTAAGAGGTGACGTCCGCTATCAGCCCCGTTATCCCGTAAACCGAGTTCACCGCACCGCCCACCTTGCCCCTCACTCCGGATCCGCCTACCGCCGCCCCCGCCACGCCCAGGGCAAGGCCGGAGTAGAACATGAGCCTGAACGCGGCCACCGTGCCCGGGGCAGGGGATAGCGGATTGAAGGCGTCGAAGAGCCCCACCTTCGGGAAGGAGAAGTTTATGCCGAACTCGTACAGCCCTATCCCCAGGATGCAGAAGCTGAGCCCGAAGAATCCCAGCAGAAGCAGCACCTTGGACAGCCTTTCGAAGGCTATGTTCCTCCAGTTCCTGTTGAAGATGTCCTTCAACACGCCGGTAAGCCCCAGGCCGAGCAGCAGATGCGCTATTCCTATGAATATCGTGAGCTTGAGCAGCGGGACCGGTCTCTCGATGGGATTGACCCACGCGCCCTCCCCCAGTCCGAACCATCCCCCGACCAGCAGACCCGCCACCACGGCGCATATCCCGGAGACCACCATGACCTTCCTGAGGCTCATCGGGAAGGCCTTCGCTATCCACACGCCAGATGCCATGAAGAGCGCCAGCGCGAGCCCGTATCCGGCGTCCGAGAGAGCTATTGCGAAGAATATCGGAAAGGTGAAGCTCAACACGGGCGTTGGGTCCGCTTCCCTGTACTTCGGCATCCCGTACATCTTCGTTATGTACTCGAAGTTGCTGATGCCTGGGGGGTTCTCGAACTTGGAGGGAACCGATTCCACCTCCTCACCTGTGGGCTCGTAGGACCTCAAAACGTATTTTCCGCCTGTCGCGGCCGCCAGCACCCTCTCGACCCTCTCCAGTCCCCTCCCCGGCACCCAGCCCTCGATCACCACCGTGGACTCAGTCCTTCCGAAGAGCCTCCTCGCATCAAGCCTTTCCCTCTGTATCTCCAGGAGTTCCCTGATCGCGGCTATCCTCGCCCCGTGCTTCCTGGAGATGCGCTGAATCGCCTTTCTCACCTCCTCTATTTTGAAGTCGATCTCCCTGATGGCATCCTCGAGCTCCCGCATCACATCATACGGAGCGCCCCTCACCTCCGGAACCTCAAGAAGCTCAACCTCGTACCTGTACAGCAGTGGAGACACTCTCTCCCTATCCCTGGAGAGGCAGGCCATCAGGACGAGCCTCCGCCTCCCGGACCCGAAGGACTCCACCACAACCCTCTCCAGAAGCGAGGAGCGCATCTCCGAGATGAACCCGCTGAGGTTCTCCTCCGCAATCTCGCCCACTCCTATCCAAACCCTGCCGGTGGAGCGCAGGCACTCCATCTCGGCGCCAAGATCCGCCAGCCGCCTCACGGCCTGCTGCCTCGCGACCAGCTTGGATCTCTCGGCCTCGAGCGAGCGCATTCTCTCCCTCAGCGAGGAAATCCTCGGCCAGAACCTTTCCCCTGTCCTCCTCGCCAGGGCCAGGACCTCTGAAAAACCCATCTCGCGCACCGCCACCGATCTGGGAGCCGGGCCAAGGAGTTCCTCCATCTCCTTGAACCTCGAAAGCAGCGAAGATACCTCGTTGATCTCCTCTCCCAACGCCATCCTCGCGAACTCCTGATCTGAGACCTCCCTGAGCTGAACGACGCCGGCCTCGTGGAGAGCGCCCACGACTCTCTCGCACTCGCTTTTCAGGAAGACGCACTTAAACCTGCGCATGCGGGCGGTTCTGAACGTCCTCTCACCCCAGCACGGATTTCAGCACGAGGTCCACCGCGGCTGCCATGCTCCTCTCCGCGGATCTCTCCATCTCCTGAACCCTCCTCCCCGCATCATCCTCCATCCTGGCCATCTCCTCCTCGGCCATCCTCCTGTACTCCTCAAGTATCTCCGAGGCCCTCCTCGATGCCCTTTTCTCCGCCTCTGCCTTCAGGGACTCCGCCTCCCTCCTGGCGGACTCTATTATCCTCACGGCCTCCCTCTTTGCCGACTCCACTATTAGCCTGGCGCGCTCCTCCGCCTCAAAAACAGCCCTCAGGGCCTCCCTCACCATCCTGCGCCCCTTTACCCATAGCCAGAGGAGATAAAAAAGTATATTCGGATGATGAGCAATCTTTAAGGCGTCAGGGGGATGCGCTTGGGAAAAATAGTGAGGGTGACCGGACCTGTGGTGATCGCTGAGGGAATGAAGGGCTCCACGATGTACGAGCTCGTGAAGGTCGGAGAGGAGGGACTGATGGGGGAGATAATAGGGCTTCAGGAGGACAGGGCGACGATTCAGGTCTACGAGGAAACCACCGGGATAAAGCCCGGGGAAAAGGTGGAGGGAACAGGAAGGCCCCTCTCGGTCGAGCTCGGTCCGGGACTGATAGGATCCATATACGACGGGACCCAGAGGCCCCTCACCGCGATAATGGAGAGAACCGGTGAGCTCATAAGGAGGGGGGTATCAGCCCCGGCGCTGCCGAGGGAGAAGAGCTGGGAGTTCGTGCCCAGGGTCAGGAAGGGAGCGGAGGTAAGAGAGGGGGACGTGCTGGGAACCGTCAGGGAGAGCGGGATGATAGAGCACATGATAATGGTCCCACCGGGGAAGGGCGGCAAAGTCGTTGAGGTGCGAGATGGCAGGATGACCGTCGAGGAAACCGTGGCGGTGCTAGAGGGGCAGGGAGGGAGGAGCGAGGTGGGGATGATGCAGGTGTGGCCGGTGAGGAGGCCCAGGCCATACCTCGAGAAGCTGAAAGCGAGCGAGCCGCTTCTGACAGGACAGAGGGTCGCGGATGTCTTCTTCCCCATCGTGAAGGGGGGGACCGCAGCGATACCCGGCGGCTTCGGGAGCGGGAAGACGGTTTTCCTCCAGACCCTTGCAAAGTGGGCTGACTCGGACGTTGTGGTCTATGTCGGCTGTGGAGAGAGAGGCAATGAGATGTGCGACGTGCTCACCCAGTTTCCCAAGCTCAAGGACCCGCGAAGCGGCCAGCCGCTCATGGAGAGGACCACCCTGATAGCAAACACGTCGAACATGCCCGTGGCAGCCAGGGAGGCCAGCATATACACTGGCGTGACGATAGCTGAGTACTTCAGGGACATGGGATACCACGTCGCGCTGATGGCCGACTCGACCTCCAGGTGGGCAGAGGCCATGAGGGAGATCTCAGGAAGGCTGGAGGAGATGCCAGGAGAGGAGGGATTCCCCGCGTACCTTGCCTCGAGGCTCGCGGAGTTCTATGAGAGGGCCGGAATGGTGAGGACGCTGGGCTCGGACGGAAGGATCGGCTCACTCACCGTCATGGGGGCTGTCTCTCCGCCGGGCGGGGACTTCTCAGAGCCCGTCACGCAGAACACCCTCAGGATCGTCAAGGTATTCTGGGCACTCGACACCTCGCTCGCTGACAGGCGCCACTTCCCGGCGATTCACTGGCTGACGAGCTATTCCCTCTACGTGGAGCCCCTGGCCGAATGGTGGAAGAAAAAAATGAACGAGGACTGGAAGTCCATGCGAGAGGAGGCCATGGCCATGCTGCAGAAGGAGGCTGAGCTTGAGGAGATAGTGAGGCTGGTGGGTCCGGATGCCCTGCCAGAGCCGGACAGGGCTGTGCTCGAGTCCGCGAGGATGATGCGCGAGGACTTCCTGCAGCAGTTCGCGCTGCACGAGGTTGACAGCTACTGCCCGGTCCAGAAGCAGATCGGGATGCTGAAGCTGGTGCTCGCGTTCTACAGGAGGGCTGTCGATGCGGCGAGGAGGGGGGTCCCTGTGGAGAAGATCCAGAAAATGAGGATCAAGGAGGAGATAGCCGGGATGAAGAGGCTGAGGCCTGAGGAGTTCTCCAGGAGGTATCCTGCCATTGAGAGGATGCTGAGGGAGGAGTTCGACTCCCTGCTGGGTGAGAGAAAATGAGGGCAGCGGAATATCTGACGATAGGGAGGGTTTCGGGTCCCCTCATATTCGTGGAGGGGGTGAGCGGAGTATCGTATGGCGAGATGGTCGAGATATTCACTCCGGACGGTGAGGTCAAGCACGGACAGGTGCTTGACGCGTACACCGACAGGGCGATCGTCCAGGTGTACGAGGGCACCAGGGGGATAGACACCAGGAGCACAAGGGTGAGGTTCAGGGGAGAAACCGCAAAGTTCGGAGTGGGGCTCGAGCTGCTGGGCAGGATATTCAACGGAAGGGGGGACCCAATAGACGGCGGGCCGAGGCCCATTCCGGAGGACACATGGGACGTCCACGGAGCACCGATAAACCCCTACGCCAGGGAGTACCCGCGGGAGTTCATACAGACCGGGATATCCGCGATAGACGGCATGAACACACTTGTGAGGGGACAGAAACTCCCCATATTTTCTGGGTCGGGGCTCCCGCACAACATGCTGGCCGCTCAGATAGCCAGACAGTCCAAGGTTCTCGGAGAGGAAGAGAAGTTCTCGGTGGTCTTCGCGGGACTCGGCATAACCCACGAGGAGGCGGCCTTCTTCAGGAGGGAGTTCGAGAGGACCGGCGCGCTCGAGAGGTCCGTGCTGTTCTTGAACCTCGCGAACGATCCCGCGATAGAGAGGATACTCACGCCAAGGCTGGCGCTCACGGCTGCGGAGTACCTTGCGTTCAATCAGGGGATGCACGTGCTCGTCATCCTCAC
>JAWCKV010000019.1:0-17361 GCA_038851565.1 Hadarchaeales archaeon (SeqCode)
GAAGGTGCCGAACCTCCACACCGCCCCAAGCTCCATCGGACAGTACTACCTGATCCTGGACCTGATGGGGTCCAGCGAGAACGGGATAACCACGCCCACGTACGGCCTGCAGATGTTCTACTATGTCAAGACTCTCTCACTCGAACTCCGCGCCACCGACTACGTGGTCAACCCCGGACAGCAGAACGTGGTCGCGTACGGCACGGTCAGACTTGTTCCGGATGGAACTCCAGTGGCGGGAGAAAACGTGGAGATATCGTTTGCCGGCGAAAACTACACTGTCACAACAGCGGACAACGGTTACTACTCATGCGTTCTGAACATACCACACAGAACTGGAGTTGAGAACCTGAGGGCGAAGATGGTCGACTCGAGGGGGCTGGAGATGGAGAACTGCGTGACGATAACGATAGGATCGATAGACATATCCTTCATCCCGGAGACTGAGATCGCTGGAGAGGGTCAGCCGTTCAAAATGTACGGCACAGCGCTGCGCAGGCCCGAGAACACACCTGTCCAGAACACCGAGGTGAAGTTCTACATCGAAAACTCGTATGTCAAGAGCGTTTACACGGGATCGAACGGCGCATATGAGATAGTGCACACCTTCCCAACGCGCGGGCTGTACGGACTCAGGATCGTGATCGTGGACTCAGACGGCATAGTTGGCGAAAACACGATGGACATCATAGTGGGCAGACCGCTGCGCATATGGGACAACGTGGGCATAAAGGACGTCTCCGGCGTGCCAATACCTGCCACCATGACCTTTTACGAACCCGGCACGTCAAACATCGCATTCCAAATCAGCACATATGAAAACGGAGCATACGACAGGTGGGGCTTCGCGGGCTACTTCGACCTCGAGATCACCTTCCCGAACCAGTCCGTGACCCTGAAGTACGAGAACCTGAACCTCGACGGATTCAGCGCCTGGGACCAGATATACAGGTTCATAGAGGCCGACACGCCGCCGGCAGCGTACGTCTCCGTGCCTGGAACCAGGGGCACCCTCAGGGGCATCGCGGTTCGCCCGCACCAGGTGTTCACCGAGAACTACAACAGGCTGGTCATCACCTTCAACTACAGCAGCTACATCCAGCAGGTGGGGGACATATGGTTCCTCAGGGTTTACAGGAGCAAGGGATACCAGCTTGAGAACCGTCTCGTTGAAGGGGGCTGGAAGGAGCTCGGCGGGACGCTCAACGTCGCAAACTACACGATAACCGCGATAGACAACGAGGACCCGCCTGCTGTGGCCTATGTCGTGGCGGAGTATGATCCGCTATCGGCCGTCCTCCTCACCTTCGAGAACGCAGTTTCGACTATACAGGAAACCGCGGGCTTCCTCGGAGAGATGTCGCAGCATCTGATGGAGAACGCGCTCCTGCTCGCGGGGGTGGTTGAGAACCTGAAACAGACCGTGGGCAACCTCGCGACCCAAGAAAACATGGCGGCGCTTGCGGAAATACAGGGACAGATAGCGGACATACTTGAAAACGTGTCCGGCATACTTAGCTACTTAGTCACGCTTGAAAACTCCTCCTTCGGGCTTACCGAGAACCTCTGGAGCGCTTTCATACAGCTGTCGCAGGTGCTGGAGAACGCATCAAGGAGCTCGCAAATAGAGGAGATAAGGGAGCAACTGTCGGAGGCGTTTGATCTGCTCCAGCAGCTCGCCCCCAGGGAGGCCCTATCCGTCGATCCATCGATCATCTGGCTGGAGATATACCAGGGCGAGACGACTGAGGTCTTCGTGAGGGTGACAAATACCTCCACATCAACGCTGAGCGTACACCCGGAGAAGGGCGTGAGGAACTGGCCAGAATCCCTGGAGCTCGACAGGTCCATCAGGATATCGTTCGAACCCTCCGTCCTCAGCCTCAAGTCGGCCGAGACCAAGACGCTTACGGTCACCGTGATCGCGGGAACCATGGTTCCTGCAGGCGTCTACTCCGGAGAGATAGTGATCAAGGACACCGGAGTTGAGAAGGCTGTGCCGGTGGCCATAAGGGTACGGCCGTGGGCGAGGGGACTGTTTGACCTGAGCGTTACATCCCTCGTGAAAACGAGCTATCCGGGAGGAAAGATACCGGTAGAGGTCCAGTTGAAGAACATGGGTATACAGGCGGCAGATGTAGAGGTGACGGTCTACCTCGAGAGCGTGAGCGGTACGGCGCTCGCCACCATCATGGGAGAAACTGTGAAGGTGGACGTGAGCGAGACGAAGGTCCAGAGATACGAGATCGAGGTCCCGACCGACATTGAGGAGGGCCAGTATGTGGTGAAGGCGGTCGGAGTGTACAAGTGGAACGGGGACGAGGTGACCATCTCAGGCATCGACACCGTGAACATAGAGAAGTTCATAAAGGTCACGATCAGGGTGCTCGCCAGGGAGGTGGAGCCGGGAGGAAAGATACCTTTCGAGGCAGAGTTCAGAAACACCGGGACCGAGTGGACTGAGGTGGATATAACCTTCCAGCTCCTGACGCCTGCCGGGGAGCCATGCTGGTCAGAGTCCGTCAGGATATCCCTGGAACCCAACTCAACGGAGAGGAGGACATATGAGGCGGAGGCGCCAGCCGACACGGCAGGTGGAACGTTCGTCCTCACAGCGTCAGGTGAATACATATGGCTGGAGAAGGCCATCTCAGTTACGGCCGCGGAGGCAGAGGTTCAGGTGAAGAGTCCGCCCTTCACGTTCTTCGGGCTGTCCATCCCCTGGCTAATAATGACGATCATAAGCGCGGTGGCGGCGATAGTGGCCGGAAGATTCGGATACAGATACTACCAGAGGAGGAAGGCGGCCAGGCGCAGGTTCGAGGCGAGGCTCTTCATGGCGGAGCTCCCGAAGCCAAGCCCTGACGCCATCAGGATCGGGAGACTTGCTGAGGCCCCTGGGGAGGCCTACCTCGACATCAACGACCTCAGGATGCACGTCATGACAGCAGGCGCCACTGGAGGAGGAAAGACCATATCATCGATGGTGATAGCCGAGGAGGCCCTGCTGAAGGGAAAGAACGTCATAGTGTTCGACCCGACCGCCCAGTGGACAGGGTTCCTGAAGAAGTGCACATCCGAGAAGATGCTGTCGTACTACAAGAACTTCGGGATGAAGGAGAGCGATGCCAGGGGATTCCCGGGTGTGGTCAAGCTCGTCACCAACCCCAGGCAGAAGATAGACATGAAGGAGCTCCTGGGCGAGGAGGCGAAGGGCAAGATAACCGTATTCGTGATCGAGAGGCTGAAGCCCGGGGACATGGACGTTTTCGTCACGAACGTCATACAGTCCATATTCGAGTCCCAGCCGATGGAGTATCCGGGGCTCAAGACCCTCCTGATATTCGACGAGGTTCACAGGCTGCTGCCGAGGTTCGGAGGAACCGGGGCCGGCGTCATCCAGCTGGAGCGCGCGGTCCGTGAGTTCAGGAAATGGGGAATAGGCGTGATGCTCGTCTCGCAGGTCATGGGCGACTTCGAGGAGGAGATAAGGTCTAACATAAGGACGCAGGTGCAGTTCTGGACAAGGGAGAAGGAGGAGCTCGACAGGATATCCAGGACATACGGTGAAGAGCACATGCGCTCTGTCTCGAAGGCACCGGTCGGGTTCGGAATGCTCGTCAACCCGGACTACAACAGGGGCAGGCCCTACTACATAAACTTCAGGCCTATCCTCCATGAGGTCCAGAGGCTTGACCCCAGGCAGCTCGACAGGTACTATGCTGCCGACGAGAGGATAGAAACGGTCAAGTACAAGCTCAGGAAGCTGGAGGAGAAGGGCGTTGATGTCTTCGACCTGCGCATCGAGCTCGGGCTGGCGATGCGCAAGCTCGAGGAGGCCTCGTTCGACATGGTGGACGCCTACCTCGAATCGCTCGAGCCGAGGGTTGAAAGCGTGTGCGCCCAGCACAAGCTGGCCGGACTCAAGCGCGAGATTGAGCTGAGGTCCGAGAAGGAGATAAAGGAGACCCAGCTCGCCGCCCTGAGGGAGCGCGAGCGCAGGCTTGGAATGGCAGCCAAGCGTCCGCCGGAGATCGTTGAGGCATATAAAGAGCTCCTCGCCCGGGCCACCCCCGTGGCAACCAAGGAAACGGGAAAGCCCCTGCAGGAGGAGGTGCACCCGATGGCTGAGAGGGGGCCGCCCAGGAGCGAGGAGGAGATAGAGGAGCAGATGGAGGAGATAGAGAAGCCCGAGGAGAAGAAGGCCAAGGAAAAGCCCAGGAAGGAGGAGAAAAAGGCAGAAGCTACAGAAGAGAAGGCGGGAGGGGAGGAGAAAGCTGAGGAAAAAACAGCGGAAGAATTGAAAACCAAAAAAACTTTGAAGGGAAAAAAGGAGAAGGATGAGGCCAAGTCACCGGCTCCAAAGAAAAACAACGGCGGGCAAAAGAAGAAAAGATAGAGATCTCCATTTATATCCGGGGGGAAAAGCAAGAGGGGGGACCCATGAAAACTGCTCTCAAGGTGGCGATTCTCTGTGCGCTAGCCGTGGCCGTTTTCTCCGTGATCTACCTCTCCCTGCGGACGTATTTTGAGCTTGAGGGCTATGAGTTCGTGGGAGATGGAGACTGCGTGCTCCGTCTTAACTACTCCACAAACCGCCCGGCGGTTGCCAGGCTGACAACCGCTGAGAACCTGCTGGTGAGCGAAACCGAGCTTTCACCGGGCGAAAGCCGTGCCGATCTCAAAGTCGCCGAAAACCGCGAAACCCCGGGAAGCGCTCTGGTACTGACGATAGAGCAGGGGGGGAGGACCATCCTCACGGGAAGCTTCCCGCCTCCATCCCTCCAGATATCCCTGACCAGCGTGGTGGAGTGGGGCTGGGATCCCGCAGCTGGGCAGAGCACGATCCAGGCTGTGGCGATCCGGATAGCCAACAGCGGGGGGCTGCCGGCCTATGTGCACAGGATCACAGGACTTCTGGACGGAAGACTGGTGGGGGGTTCCTCCACCGAGTGGAGCCCGGCGGGCGAGGGACCCGTGGATATGTGGATAATGCCTGGAGCCGAGGAAAACCCGACCGTGAGGTGGAGCGGACCCACAATTTCGCCCGGCTACCATGGGTTCAAGGTAACCGCTGAAGGCATAGGTGGAGAGGAGCTGGCCAGCATGGCGTTTCCATCCATCATCAACGTGCCGAGCGAATACCTGCACGGCACAAATGAGGCTGAGAACTGGGAAGGAAGCGTGAACGCGCCGGCCGGGTGGCACAGGCCGGAATCATGGCGCATGTAGCTCCTGTCCTTCACCTGGTTTCCCGAACGTGGTCGAATACCTTCTCGGCCAGTCCCACGAACTCCTTTGAGGCCTTTGACCTGGGCCTGTACCTCACCACCGGGATGCCCGCCGCCGTGGCCTCCTGGACCACCCTGCTCTCCGGGATCTGCGCGACTATCGGCCAGCCCAGCGCCCTCTTCACCTCGGTGATCGAAAGCTCGAACGGATACCCCGCGACCCTGTTGACCACCACCCCGAATACGGGAACCTTGTACTTCTCCGCTGCCCGGAATGTCTTGAGCGTGCTGGCTATCGTCGGGACGTAGGGATTCGTGACTATCATCATCTCATCACAGGCCTTAAGCGCCACGATAACCTCCTTTCCTATCCCGGGTGCGGTGTCGACAAGTATTATCTTAAATCTCCTCTTGAGCGGCTCTATGAGCTCCGCGAGGTCCGTGACGTAGACCTCATCCTCAAAAGCTATGGACCCAAAGATCGCGTTTACCCCCTGGCTCTCCATTATCGCGTCCTCAAGCGGCTCCCCCCTTGTGACCGCATCATGGATCGTTACCTCCGGCGTGAGTTCGCCGAAATGAAGGCAGAGGTTTGGGGCGCCCAGGTTGGCATCGATCAGAAGCACCTTTTCCGCACCCCAGATCTCAGCAAGGGAGACACCCGTGTTCACAACGGTAGTGGTCTTCCCCACGCCTCCCTTACATGAAAAAACCCCTATTACCCTCGCCTCCCTCCTGTCTATGTGCGGAACGCGCGCTCTCTTGCCCCTCAGCAGCGCCCTGAGCCCGGACCCTGTGGATCTCCTCACACGTCGCGGCATGTGCCCATGAAATATTCTGCTTACCATTATAATATTGGTGGGGGAAGGACGCTCATATGAGGGCATCGAGCAGCTTCGATATGCCCGTCTCCACGACCTTTATCTCCCTCTCTATCCTGGCGAACCTCTTCTGATTCTTCTCATCGGCCTCCTTGAGCACCTCAACGAGCTCGCGCATCTTTGAGAACTCCGAGGGATCGACCCCGGACTTCAGCCTCTCGCCGAGCTGGGTGGAAACGAACTTATCAAAGTCGGCCTTTGGGAGGGCCTGCTTCAGGGTGGCATCCATCTGGCTGAGCGTCTTCGAGATCGTCTTCAGGTTCTCCTCGACCACCCCAAGCCTGACGGTCATGTCGGTTACCTCCCTCAGCCTCCTCTGGAACTCCATGAACGCGCTCATCACCTTGTCGGACATCAGCTCTACCTGGTCCCTGAGCTGCTGTATCCTCATTATGTTCTTCCTCGCTTCGTCAGCCATGCCAACAACCGTTTCAAACCCCTTGAACTTGGCCATCGTATCCCTGTATCCAGCGATCTCCTTTCTCAGCTCCTTTATCTCGTCCTCGATGAGGGAGAACTTCGCCTTCAGCCCCTCTATGTCCTTATCCCTCCTCATTATCATGGACCTGAACTCCTCGGGCTTTATGCCCTCGAGCGCCCCGAGCGCCCTCTCCGCCTTGGCCTTTGCGTCCGCGCTGTCCTTCGCCTGGCTGAGTATCATCGTCCTGAGTTCCCCTATCTTCTCGTTGAGCATGGAAAGGCGGGCCTCCGTGGGCTCCCTCAGGGCCATGAGGGCCGTGACGCTCGCCTCCAGCTGATCGACCTTCATCTTAAGGGGGGCATCGGACTTCACAACTTCTCTCTCTGCAAAACCCTCAATGATGCCTTCAACTTTGCTCTTCGCGGTTTCATTCTCAACGGACTTAACAGCCCCCTTCACCTTAGAGCCGCCTGCCGCCTTGGACTCCTTGACTTCAGGGCCCTTTTTTTTCAGTATGGGCATCTGGTTATCTATCTTTCCTCCGAAGTTTTATCCTTGTCGTTGAACGGTGAGGAACCCTGGCGTGGCCTAAAAAAGATGTTAATATGTGTGGAGAGATATCAAAGTGATGGACCGAGAGATGTTCGCGGTATGCCTGCTTGGCGCGCTTCTGGTCGGGGCCTGGATAACCCACACGGGCACCCCAAGCGGGGAAAACTTCGAATGCGAAAACCTGGTGAACATCACCCAGATCTTTCAGGGGCACAGGGCATACGTGGAGAACTCCGTCGGGCTGGCCAGAACGTCCGGGACGAGCATGGAACCTGCCATGAAGAGCGGGGACACCGTGCTCCACGTCGGCGTTCCATTCGGGGACCTGAAGGCGGGGGACATCATAATCTACCGGCACACCGTCACGGTCGGGGAGAACAGGGGGCAGACATTCGTGGTGATACACAGGATAATCAACGTGCTGGAGGACGGGGTGTTCACGAAGGGGGACAACCTCCCGAGCCCTGACGCGTACAAGGTCCATCCAGAGGAGATAATCGGCCTCATCAGGGGGGTGGTGTTCACCTCTTCAGAGGCATGGGGGAGGTGAGAGGCTGAAAACTGATCGAAAAAACCTTAAGAGGACCGCTGTGCTCCTCCTCCTGTTCCTCAACATCCTGAGCTGGACATGGGTGATCTCGGGGAGGATTCATCATGTACCCCTGCGTGACCTCTCCGAACACCTCGACAACCGCAGATTGCTGGTCAGCGAAGATATAGATATCATGACGGCCGGAAGCTGGGACATGGGAAAAACAATTAGTGAAGGCGATATTGTGCTCTGGAAGAGGGTCGATGTGAAAAGGGTGGGCGTGGGGGACGCCGTCCTGTTCAGGAACAGCGACAACTCGCTCACCGCTGGAAGGGTGATCTCAATAGAAAACGGAAACTATGGAATAAAGGGGGACTCCCTTGGAAGCCGCACTTATTCCGTGGCACCCGCGGATATCGTCGGCGTGATCGTGGGAGTCCTGTACAGGAGATGAGCCATGGCCACACCGCCTGAGGAGGTCCAGATAGGCAAGAGGGAGAGGCTGAAGTTATTCGTCAAAAAGAGATGGAGGCACCTGATGTTCATCGGGGCATGCATCGCAGTTGCCGTTTTCCTCATCTGGCTCATGCTCAGGCCGCCCGAGCCGCAACCCGCCTGGGTCTCCGGACCCATATTCAACGCGCCGAGCGAGAACGGGCTTATCGCGGCGATCGGGGAGAACACGGGGATAGAGAACATATATATAGGGAGGTGGGGGGCCTACGGTCCGGCATACAACCCCAGGGAGGACATGGGAAAGCAGGGCGGGGCTATCGAGGCCGTCATAAGCGAGAGCGGGCAGTGCGTGAGGGTGGAGGCCGGTCGCAGGTTCGACATAGTGGTGGCCGTGAGGGTGAAGACCCCTGAGATAGCGTACGTGGCGAGGGAGAACATGTGGGTGAGCGTGGTGGCAACGAGCGATGGATTCACAATAGGTCCGGAGAACTCCACCGACCGGAAGGAGTACGTATTTGAGCAGTCGGGCTACGGGACCACACAGGGATACATGCGCGTGAACGTGGTTTGGGACAACAGCGGAAACGGGTACAAACTCATGCCCCATGAAAACCTGCGCATAACGTGGCTCGTACTTTCCACGTGGAAGTATCCTGGGCTGCCCTGAAAACAACATGGGGACCGCTGATCCAAGCGCTTTCATCAATGACAAAAAATAGAAAATAAAAAATAAAAAAATGCGCTGCCGGATCAGCTCCAGATGTACAGCGCTATGTTATCCAGGTTAAGGGTACCGCCGGCCGGAAGCACGAATCCCTGTCCGTTGTAGTTGAACACGCAGTTGACCCTCGCGTATCCAGTAGCATACGCTCCATTCGTTGTCCACGGCACGTTGTTATCAAAAGCGTACTCATATCCGGTGTTCTGCGTGTTTTCTGTTCCAGACAAGGCTCCGCTGTAGCTGAGATATCCATACATGTTGTCCTGGTTCACGTATGCCACGAGCTTCGCGGTCTGCTTGTTTCCTGTGTAGCTTGCGTCGGCCTCAACCCTGCAGGCCATGACTATGGTGAACGGATACTCGTACGGAATCGTTGCACTATCCCCGGTGCCGGTTATTACTGCGTCCGTGGCTCCGTTCAAGAGCTTGGTGGAGTTGTTCTCCATGGAGATGTGCACACCGAAGTTGGTTGAATTCGGCACGTCGTTGTCGCAGATGAGCACGTTTTCTATCCCGCTGTTCTCTGGCACGCCGCCTGTGAAACCGATTAGAAACTGTCCGTCTGCCGTCAGGAGCTGTCCGGAAATCAGGGAGACCGTTCCCTGCCCGGTGACCGCAGGCGGTAAGGATAGAGCCCATCCTGCGATCCCGGCGACGATCACTATCGCAACTGCCGCGGTAACCCATTTCCACTGCGCCATTCTTCTTTCCACCTCCATTTTTTTTATTGGTGCCCTCGCCAGGGGTCCGGGAATAAAATCAAGTCTCCCCTTGCAACGCGGGCATTCCTTCGGGTGTTGCACCCTCGGATTCCACTCATATCCACAGCGGGGGCACCTCATACAATATAATTTACACCGATCTGCCTATTTAAGGGTTGTTTTTTGCTACTATGATGATCTCCCTCCATCTCCTATGATAGTAATAGTTCGGGTTCTTTTGAAAATATTAAAAATCCCGGATAAAACCGATTACAACGCAGGTCCCGCCTTTACAGTTAATCCCCAATTTATCCCGTGTTTACCGCCAATTTCAGCGGTCCAGATTTACAAACCACAAACCGTGTTTTTTCTGGGATATATTATGATGATATGATAATATCGGGGCATCCCATCTTTGAAGGCAATTCGCACCTGTCGAAAGAGGCGGCAAAACGAACGTGCCCAAATTCATATATTTTTTTATGCCCAACGATGATACAATGACCTCAGGCACCCGACACAAACCCTTCCAGCAATACTATTAAATCTCCTGCCGCAAATTAAGAGGAGACCAACATGCCGATGACAATAGCCGAAAAAATACTGGCGAGGGCCTCTGGAAAAGAGGTCTCTGCGGGGGAGATTGTGGAGGCCTACGTGGATTACTGCATGGC
Source organism: Hadarchaeales archaeon (SeqCode) (assembly GCA_038851565.1). Lineage (GTDB taxonomy): Archaea > Hadarchaeota > Hadarchaeia > Hadarchaeales > Hadarchaeaceae > JAWCKV01. The sequence continues at coordinate 10,170 of JAWCKV010000019.1, forward strand.
GCACGACCTCACCGCACCTCTTGCAATAGAGGTCCTCCACGAGATGGGCGTTGAGAGGGTCTGGGATCCTTCTAAGGTGGTCATCGTCCTTGACCACCAGGCCCCGCCTACGACAATAGACATGGCAAGGGACCACGCCGCCCTGAGGAAGTTCGTTAAGGAGAACAAGATACCCCACTTCTACGACCACAAAGGAGTTTGCCATCAGATAATGCCGGAGGGTGGCTTCGCCCTCCCGGGAACGCTTGTGGTGGGGGCAGACTCACATACCTGCACATACGGGGCCCTAGGATGCTTCGCCACCGGTGTGGGTTCTACAGACATGGCGGCCGTATTCGCTACCGGAAGGCTTTGGTTCAGAGTACCGGAAAGCATGCTGATAAATCTGAGGGGGAAATTCAGGAGGCTGGTCTCGGCAAAGGACCTCATCCTGAAGATAATAGGGGATGTTGGCGCCGACGGGGCGACCTATATGTCCGTTGAGTTCACGGGAGAGGGGCTCAGAAACATAAGCGTTTCCGGAAGAATGACCATTTGTAACATGGGCGTGGAGATGGGGGCCAAGGTTGCGATGGTTCCTCCCGATGAGCTCACAAGGGAATACTTATCCGGAAGGGCCTCCCGGCCATATGTTGAGGTATTCAGCGACCCTGATGCGGAATACCGCGAGAGGCTGGAGTACGATCTAAATGAAATAGAGCCACAGGTGGCCTGCCCTCACAGGGTGGACAACGTGAAACCCGTAAGGGAGGTACAGGACGTAGAGGTGGATCAGGCCTTCATAGGGAGCTGCACAAATGGGAGACTCGAGGACCTCGTCCAGGCGGCGGAAATAGTGAGGGGGAAGAAGGTGGCGAGAGGCGTGAGGTTCATAGTTTCGCCTGCATCAACCGAGACGATGCTGCAGGCGCTGCGGGAGGGAATCATCCAGATGCTCGCGGAGGCCGGGGCAATAATAGTGCCGCCCTCGTGTGCGGCATGCATGGGCTGCCACGTTGGGGTAATAGGGCCAGGCGAGGTCTCCATATCCTCGTCGAACAGGAACTTCAAGGGCAGGCAGGGGAGTCCAGAGGCTGAGGTTTACCTCGCCTCACCGGCGACCGTCGCGGCCTCCGCTGTGACGGGAAGGATAACCGATCCGAGGGACCTCTAATGGCCAGGGCGTGGGTCTTTGGAGACGACATAAGCACGGACGACATAATAGCCGGAAGGTATCTGGTCAAGCACGATCCCAGGGAGCTGGGAGTCCACGCGATGGAGAACATAGATCCGGAGTTCTCGAAGAAAGTCAGGGACGGGGATGTGATAGTGGCTGGAAAGAACTTCGGGTGCGGCTCCAGCAGGGAGCAGGCCCCCATAACCCTCAAGGCCGCAGGGATCTCCGCGGTGGTCGCGGAATCGTTTGCCAGAATATTCTACAGGAACGCGATCAACCAGGGGCTTCCGGTGCTCGTGTGCAGGGGGATCGCGGGAGAATTCAAGAACGGCGACGAGGTCAGGGTGGACCTCAGGGGCGGAACCGTGGAGAACCTCACAACCGGGAAGAAGTTCACATTTGAGCCTTTTCCGGATTTCATGATGGAGATCCTCCGGGCGGGCGGACTGGTCCCGTACATGAGGAGGAAGGGCGCCCTGAGCCGCTGATGCCCCCCCAGGACCCCATAAATATAGCTGGTGCAGATAGTAGGTTGGGTCTGCATGAGGGTCACGCTCATCCCGGGAGACGGCGTGGGGCCGGAGGTAATAGATGCGGCCAGGAGGTGCATTGAGGCCACAGGAGCCAGGATCGAGTGGGATGTTGTGGAGGCCGGTGCGGATGTCATGGAAAAATACGGCACCCCCCTCCCCGACCACGTCCTGGACTCCATAAGAAGGAACGGGGTGGCGCTGAAGGGTCCGATAACCACCCCAGTTGGCGAGGGATTCAGGAGCGTGAACGTGGCGATAAGGAAGGCCCTTGACCTCTATGCCTGCGTCCGTCCATGCAAGTGGTACAGGGGGGTCAGATCTCCCTACGAGGGGATAGACATCGTTGTAATCAGGGAGAACACGGAGGATCTATATGCGGGCGTGGAGTTCGCGGAAGGCGAGAGGGAGACCGAGGAGCTGATAAAATTCGTTTCAGAGAGGGGAAGGGGGAGGATAAGGGAGGGCTCAGGAATAAGCCTGAAGGCGATCTCGCGCTTTGGCTCCGAGAGAATAGTCAGGTTCGCATTCAGATATGCCAGGAAAAACGGAAGAAGGAAGGTGACCGCGGTTCACAAGGCCAACATAATGAAGCACTCCGACGGGCTGTTTCTTGAAGCCGCACGCAGGGTGGCGCAGGAGTTCCCGGACGTGGGGTTCGAGGACAGGATAGTGGACAACATGTGCATGCAGCTCGTTCAGAAGCCCCAGCTCTACGACGTGATAGTGGCCCCCAACCTTTACGGCGACATCCTCTCAGACCTCTGCGCGGGACTCGTGGGGGGACTTGGAGTGGCTCCGGGCGCCAACATCGGGGACGAGTTCGCCGTGTTCGAGCCCACGCACGGCAGCGCGCCGAAGTACGCGGGCAAGAACAAGGTCAATCCCACGGCCGCCATCCTCTCAGGCGCGATGATGCTGAACCATGTGGGGGAAACCGAAAGGGCGAGGGCGCTCGAGAATGCGGTGGCAAATGTCATCGCAGACGGAAAATACGTGACCTATGACCTGAAGGAAAACCCGGACGACCCCTCCGCGGTTGGGACCAGGGAAATGGCGGATGCAGTTATTAGATGTCTCAAGGAAATGTGAGAACATCAAAATCGGCGCGCCACAAAATCCATCATGCACAAAACTTTAAGCCCATCAGGGGGATAGGCGAACGGTAACTCCATGAAACACAGGATAGCCGTCATCCCGGGGGATGGCATAGGGCCCGAGGTCATCAGGGAGGGCCTGAAGGTTCTCAACGCCGCTTCAGATGCCCTTCCGGGGCTGTCATTCGAGTTCACGGAATTTCCATATGGGGCCGAGCACTACCTGAAGACAGGGGAACTGATACCGGATGATGGCCTCCGGGAGATGGCAAAACACGACGCGATATACCTGGGGGCGCTCGGCGATCCGAGGGTGGAGCCAGGCATACTCGAGAAGGGGATACTGCTGGCGCTCAGGTTCCACTTCGAACAGTACGTGAACCTCCGCCCGGTGAAGCTGTACCCGGGGGTGAAGTGTCCGCTCGCCGGGAAGGGACCAGAGCACGTGAACTTCTACGTGGTAAGGGAGAACACGGAGGACTTCTACGTGGGGATAGGGGGCAGGGCGGGGGAGGGAATCTCAAAAGCACAGCTCGGGATTGTGAGGTCAATCTACAGGGCCAGGTTCAACCTCGACCTGGAGGTGGATGGGGACGAGATAGCGTACCAGGTTGGGGTGATAAGCAGGAAGGGCGCGGAGCGGGTCATCAGGTACGCCTTCGAGCTCGCCAGGAGAAAGGGGAAGAAGAGGGTTACCTCCGTGGACAAGGCAAATGTGCTCACCCACGTCTACGGCCTGTGGAGGGAGGTATTTGAGAAGGTGGCAAGGGACTATCCGGAGATCGAGACCGAACACGCCTTCGTGGATGCAGTGGCGATGTGGTTCGTGAAGAACCCGGAATGGTATCAGGTGGTGGTTACCCCCAACATGTTCGGCGATATAATAACGGACCTCGCGGCGATGATACAGGGGGGCCTTGGCCTTGCCCCGGGAGGGAACATAAACCCGGAGGGCATCAGCATGTTCGAGCCCATCCACGGCAGCGCGCCGAAATACGCCGGAAAAAACGTTGCTAACCCGATGGCCACGGTGCTCGCCGGAGCGCTGATGCTGGAGACAATCGGCGAGACGGCGGCCGCGGAGAGAATAGAAAGGGCGGTGGGCGAGGTTCTGAGGGAGGGGAAGATCCTGCCGAGGGATCTTGGTGGCTCCTCAAGCACGTCCGAGGTCGGGGACGCCATAGCCAGAAAGGTGGCGGAGATCGGGTGATGTTACGAGGCTGGCGGTGGCGATAACCGGCTCAAGCGGCGTGATATACGGGATAAGGTTCCTCAGGGCATGCGCTGACCTTGGAATCGAGACACATCTCGTGGTCTCAAGGGCGGCTGAGACCATATTGAAACTTGAGGCCGGGATGGGCGCGGATGATGTCAGGAAGCTCGCCACAAGGTCGTACGATCCGGATGATCTCACCGCACCACTGTCCAGCGGCTCATTCCCCATGGATGCTATGGTCATCATTCCATGCAGCATGAAAACGATGGGGGCAATAGCAAACGGGATAACCTCCGACCTGATATCCCGGGCAGCTGACGTGGCGCTGAAGAGCGGCAGGCCGCTCTTGCTCGTTCCAAGGGAAACGCCGCTGAACCTGATTCACATGGAGAACATGCTTAAGCTGAAGCGCGCCGGAGCAACCGTCCTCCCCGCCTCACCGGCATTTTACCACGGACCCAGGACCATAGAGGACCTCGTGGATTACATCGTGGGCAGGGCACTCGAACTCCTCGGAGTTCAGCACAACCTCTACAGGAAGTGGGGCGGAAGTGAACCCTAGAGGATGATGGTACGAGAATCCCGATAAGAAGATATGTGTGCAGGAGCTGCGGTTACTCCGATCACAGGATGTCGGAAAGGGCAGAGGGGGAGCTGGTGCCGGGGGAGTGCCCGAGATGCGGGAGGGGAATGGAAGTCGGATCGCCGGAGATGCCGCCGTGGCTGTCCGACGTCCTTGACAAGATCTGCAGCGAGTTTGATGTCTTGGACTTCATCTCGAGGGAAAACGGAGTCGAGGCGGAGGTGCGCTCCGGCAACACCAAGAGGGCATTTGGAAGGCTGGCCGAAAGGCTGAGGCCATCCGGATACGTACCCGTTATACGCGAAAGAAACGGCGCGCTGAGGCTGGTGGTGCTCAAGTACCCCAGACCGGGTCCGAGCAACCCAGCCGTAAATGTCCTGCTCCTCTCCCTCACGTGCATGAGCACGTTTCTCGCGGGATACTTCATGATATTCGGCTCAATCGGCGACGCCGCGCTCTTCTCTGCCTCCCTCCTGGCGATGCTGGGGATACACGAGCTCGGCCACAAGCTCGCCGCGAGGAGGAACCGAGTCGAATCCACGCTCCCCTACTTCATACCCGCCCCCAACCTCCTCGGCACAATGGGGGCGATAATAAGCGTGAGGAGCCCGATCCCCAACAGGGAGTCCCTGATAGAGATGGGAGTCGCGGGTCCCCTCGCGGGCTTTGCGGCCGCGGTCCCCGTGATGGCAATGGGGCTCTGGATATCCGCGCCTGATCCTCAGGGCACCTCATTTGTCTTCGTTCCGGTGATATTCGCCCTCGGAGAGCTCCTGGTGTTCGGACACTTGCCCCCCTCTCTCAGGCTCAATCCCCTGATATTCTCCTCATGGGTGATGTTCCTCCTGACCATGCTGAACCTCGTTCCGGCCGGACAGCTTGACGGCGGACACGTGGCGAGGGGGCTCATGAAGAGGGAAACCCATTACTCCCTGACAATGGGCATGGGGCTCGGGCTCTTAGTCTCCGGGATGCTGTGGCCCGAGATGCCGTTCTGGTTCTGGGGGCTGCTGATCCTCCTCTTCTTCAGGACCTATCACCCGGGGGCGCTCGACGACATATCCGGAGTCTCAAGGAAGCACGTGCTGCTCGGGCTGGTCGCCATGGCTGTTTTTGCGCTGTGCCTCCCGCTGCCAGCCGGATCCCCACAAGCCTAAATATTCTCCGGGAGGATTTCAAGTGGATCGGCTTGCGGGGAAAGCTCATCGCGATCGAGGGGGCAGACGGCTGCGGCAAGTCCACGCATGCCAGGCTCCTCAGCAACTGGCTGCGCTCCAGGGGCTACAGGGTTCTTTTGACCAGCGAGCCAACTGACAGCGTTTTTGGCAGGGTCATCAGGGACGCCCTCAGGGGGAAACTCACCCTGCCCAGGGAGGCGGAGGCTGCCATCTTTGCAGCGGACAGGGCGCTTCACGTCTCCAGGGTGATAAAGCCTGCGATCAGATCAGGAACCATCGTGGTGAGCGAGAGGTACCTGCACTCGTCATTCGCCTACCAGCCAGCAAGGGGGGTATCCGAGGAGTGGGTACGAAGGCTGAACAGGTGCATGCCCAGGCCGGACCTGACGATAATACTGGACGTGCCGACGCGGGAGACCATGAGGAGGGTAAGGTCGAAGGGGCCGGACGTCTTCGAGCGCGACTCCGATTTTCAGAGGAGCGTGAGGGAGAACTACCTCAGGCTTGCCAGGGAGGAGGACCTGGTTGTGGTCGATACCTCAAGGCCGAAGGATGAGGTACAGAAGGAGATACGGTCAATAGTGTCCAAAAGGCTCCGCATCGGATAGCAGCTACATGCTTATCTCGGCGGCCAGCGGCTGCGCCCTGAACACCCTCAGGGCGGCTGGCTCCACCTTGCTCCTGAGCTCGGGAAACGTGTACACCCTCACAACGTCCACGTACCCCTTCATCACGTTGACGAGCATTGAATGATCTGAAAGGCGTGAGGCCCTCCTCTTCCCCCCGGTAACCGTGAAGACCGGTATCTCCCTGGGATCGGCCTCCCGGGGATAGAGGGGCACGGAAGCCAGCGTGGGGACATCAACGAACACGGCCTCGGGGGGGACGCCCGCCCGCCTCGCTATCTCCTCCTCCCTCTCCCGCCTGACTTCCTCCTCGGCCAGGAGCTTCGCCACGAAGGGATCGCTGGTGTGAACCGCCATCTGGTACACAGGCTTCAGCAGGCTCCTGCGCGCCAGCATGCCCACCATCCTCGCAGCCCTTTTCACGTCATCCCTGCGGTCCCTGTGATCCTCAGGCCTCAGCCCCCTCAGCCCGCCCATTATGGCGGCGTCGTCCAGCAGTAGAAACTCATCGATATCCCTGAAAGTCGTGAGCCCTATGATGTCGTGGACGCTGTCCATCGCCCTGTGGAGCATTATCTCAGCTGCCCTCACCGCGTGGTGGTAGTAAACCGCGAGGAACATCTCGTAGCGGGCGATCATAAGGGCCTCGAGGGCATAGAGCGCCTTAAGGTCAACCGCTATCGATCCCCCGACGACCTCCATGGCCTGCACTATCCGGTTTATGTCAATCCTTCCGTACTCCACCCCGGTGAAGTAGGAGTCCCTGACGAGGAAATCCATCCTGTCCGAGTCGAACTGGCTGGATA
>JAWCKV010000020.1:0-17088 GCA_038851565.1 Hadarchaeales archaeon (SeqCode)
CCCTCAGCTGCTCCCTGAGCGCCTTCAGCCTCTCCATCTTCTTCCGCAGCGACTCCCTCCAGTTCTTCGGAAGTTTCCTTTTGTGGTGGCATGTTATGGCAGCCTGAAGATTCGCCATCTTCGCAACGTATTTCTTCTTCACCTCCTCGGCCTCCGGACCCACCGTGGCGCTTGAGAGGTATTCCTTGACGGCCTTGGTGGCATGATACGTCCTGAACACCTTTGCAGTGAGCCCTGGAACCACCTCTCCGAAGAACTCGTTCACATCCTCAGAGCGAATTCCCTCAAATATCGGGTCCCTTGGACCCCGTATGAACTTCCTGAGGTTCTCCACGACCTCCCTTGGGGGGGTTATTGTCCTCACCCATCTGACCGCGTCCTTTCCGAGAAAGTCGAGCCTCACGCTTCCGGAGCCATCTATGCTCACGTGGCTGCCCCTCAGGGTCGTGGCCCCGACTGTATCGAGCTCGTCCTCATCCTTCTCATCGCCCACCCTCATCCTGAGCGTGTCTATCAGATATGCCACCGTGGCGATCTTCCTCCTGTGCTCATCTTCGGAGGTCAGGTTTTCAGCTATGTGCCTTCTAACCCTCTCGATGAGCCTCTCGAGCCTCATCGCGCTGTCAAACTTCTCTATTTCCCTCTCCTGCCTGAAGCTCGCGGTCTCGGAAACCCATACGTACTTCATCTTTCCGGTGAGCTTGTCCCTCCATCTCGCGATCCAGAGCGCTTCGGGGTCAAACACCCTCCCTCCCCAGCTCCTTCCATCCGGCGCTGGAGGCATGGGAGCATCGGGTGAGAGGTTGAGGGTCACGTCCTCCGGATAAATCCTCGGCTTCCACCGTCCCCTGAGCGGGTGCTTGCCCCTCCCCACGAATATGCAGGGCGGCTCCACGGCGTAGTTCCCTATCTCCACGGTCTCCCCGTTGATCGTCGCGTACCCGTACCTCTTCCTGTTTTCCTCCCTGATCTTCTTCCTGAGCTCTGCCAGCCTCTTCTTCTCCTCCTTGGTCATCGCCTCCTTCCTGGCCCTCTCCTCCTCCACCCACCGCCTTATCTCCGAAAAATCGAAATCCTCGGGCTTAGCTCCATCAATGCCAAGCTCCCTGCAGAAGTCGGAGAAGAAGTTTTCCACGAAAACCGGATCCTCCGCCTGGGGGGTTCCAAGCTTTCTCACCCAGGCCACTGCCATCTCCTCCTGCTCCGGGGTGAGGGATATCAGTTTTCCACGGCACTTGATCCTGAACCCGTGGAACTCATAGGGCGGCATCATCACGCCGTTGTGGACCAGCTGTTTTATCTTGTGCATTTTATCCCCATACATCTCATTTTCCATTAAAATCTGTTTTTCAGCACCTCCAACATCTCCCTGCAGACAAGCCGGTCGCATCGCTCCAGATAGCCCAAAAACCTCCGTCGCGCGCCATCCTCCGGAGGGAACCTGATCCCCCTGTACCTGATGCCCACGAGGAAGAGCCCGTCGGGATCGGCGGGGGGAAATCCCCTTGCTCCCGGTTCCGAAAGAAGCCCTTCTATTTCCCCCACGTGCATGTTGCCCAGCCCAGCGGCGATTATGGCGCTCGACATCCTCCGCACCTGCTGCCACAGGAACGACCTCGCGAAAAAGTCCATCACCAGGCGGCAATCGATTTTTCTCACGATTACCCGCTTGACGTGGGAAACCGTCGACCTTCCCGGCTCCCTCCTGCAGAAGGCCCTGAAGTCATGCCTGCCCTCGAACAGCCGTCCGGCCCTTCTGGCAGTGCCTGCGTCGAACTCATCCGAAACCTCGCACACGTACCTGTAGTGTTTCTCAACGGCGTGATATCTCGGGTTGAAAACGTCGCGTACCTCCCGGACAGAAAGCACGGCGACGTCTTCCGGAAGCAATGAGTTTATCTCCCCCTCGGCAACCTCCCTTGAGAGGTCTAGCGCCACAACCTGTCCCAGCGCGCTCACCCCTCTATCCGTCCTCGTGGCCGCCCTGTACCTGCATTTCCTCAGGTCCAGCTTTCCCGCGCACCCGCTGATGGCATCGAAAAGAACCGACTCGACCGTCCTCATGCCAGGCTGGCGCACGTAGCCGAAATAGCCCCTGCCGTCATAGGCCACCAGCATCCCGAACCTCATGTTAGCCACCGAGCTACCGTCCAGCCCAGAAAGGTCTCCTTGCCACGACAGCCCTTAGGAAGGCCTCCCTTGCCCCTTTGCGATCGCCAGCCCTTATGTACGATACGAGGTCCACCGCGCCGTCCTCCCGCATGAGACAAGGCTTCAGGCGACCGTCCGAGGTGACCCTGAGCCTCGTGCAGTGCATGCAGAACTCTGAGTTGTGCATCGGACGAACCACTTCCACCTCTCCCCCCTGCAGAACATATCTCCTTCTCATCTGCATTTCTGGCCTCACGAATACCCCTACAGCCCTGCCCTCCAGCATCCGCTCCACGTCCGCCAGATCAGAACGCACGCTCAGGCCGGACCTCCCGCGGGCGGGCACGTACTCAATTATCTGAAGGATCGCGCCCATGCCGAATGCGTACTTCATCATCTCATCCACCCCCCCTTCGTTCAATCCGGAGAGCAGGACCATGTTGATCTTGATGGGGCTCAGGCCGGCCTCCTTTGCTGCCTCTATTCCGGCCAGAACGTCCGGCAGCGCTCTCTCTCCAGTGATTCTCCAGTACAGCTCAGGATCGAGCGTGTCGAGGCTCACGTTTACCCTGCACAGCCCTTCCTTCCTCAGGGACGCGGCATTTTCTGCCAGGAGAACCCCGTTCGTGGTCATGGATATGTCCCTGATGCCGGCCCTAGAGATCTCGCCAACTATCTCCCCTATGTCCTCCCTTATGAGCGGCTCGCCCCCCGTGATCTTGACGCTTCTCACTCCGAGCTCGGCCGCTATCCTCGCTATCCCCCCGATCTCCCCCGGAGTCATCTCACGCGCTCCCTCGCGCTGGCCCTCCATGTGACAGTAGAAGCACCTGAGATTGCATCTCGAGCTCACGGATAACCTGAGCCCGGTTACTTCCCTGCCGTAGGAATCCCTAAGCATTTGGCAACCCCCTGAGCAACCTTACCTCAACCTCCTCGCCCTCACGGACTATTTCCGTTTCCGCCGGGATCTCGATGTAACCGTCCGACGACGACAGAGAGGCTATGGCCCCTGAGTCCTTGAGAACAGGATGCGCGACCAGCTTTTTGTTCTCCTTCCTCAACCTCACCGGAAGGAACTCCCTCCTGCCTGGCGCGGATATGACCTTCTGCGCGAGAAAAGCCCGAACCGTGTGACGCTCGCTCCTGGACATCCCGGAGAGCCTCCTTATCTGGTCCCCGACGAGGAGGTCGAAGACCATCAGGGATGAGGTGGGATAGCCGGGAAGGCCGAAAACCAGCTTTTTCCCGACCAACGCGACCAGCGCGGGCTTTCCGGGCTTCTGGGCCAGCCCGTGAGCCAGTATTTTGGCCCCCCTCATGCCGCCTATTATCTCGGGCACGAGGTCACCCCTGCCGGCCGATGTCCCACCGGAGATCAGCACGATGTCGCATGACCTGAACGCCCGAACTACCTTAGAGCGTATGGCTCTCGCATTGTCACGTGTTATCCCCATGTATACCGGATCACCGCCGCACTCCATCACAGCCGAGACAAGCGCCGGGCCGTTGGAGTCGTATATCCTCCCGGGACTCAGCCTCCTGCCCTGAGGGATAAGTTCATCCCCGGTCGATATGATCGCGACCCTCGGCTTCTTCCTCACCCGAACCTTCCCAACGCCCGCAGCAGCAATTGCACCTATATGGGCGGGCGTGAGGACGGTGCCATCCCTCACCAGCGTCTCACCCCTTCTGATGTCGCTGCCCCTCCTCGTCACGTTCTCACCCGGCGCCACAGCCCTCCTCACCACGACTTCTCCCTTCTGCTCCTCGGCGTGCTCGCTCATCAACACCGCGTCCGCCCCGCCAGGAAGCGCCGCTCCGGTGGATATCCTGGCACATGTGCCCCTCCTTATCCTCAGCTTCGGCGGAGCTCCAGGGGCTATCTCCCCCACGAGAAAAAGCCTCCTGACATTTTCCTCATCGGCGCCGAATGTGTCGGAGGCCACCACGGCGTAACCATCATACGCTGCCCTGTCGAAGGGGGGGAGATCGATCGGAGAAACCACATCCCCCACGACGATCCTTCCGTATGCCGATGACAGCGGCACCTCGCATATTCTGGGGGAGGGGGTCCAGAGCCTCTCCAGCTCGGTCCTCACGGCCTCAAGGTCCACAACCCGCAGGAACCCGGGCATTTTCCTCTAAACCAATCAGGCCGCGGAGATAAAAGTCATCCTGATGTTATGAGGAACGGCCTGAGGCTGGCCACGATCACCCTTATCCTGAACTCATTTTCGCCGAAACGCCACCCGTACCTCAGAGGGACGTGCGCCCCGCCAAGCCCTGTAAGCGCGGGGATGACCTTGTTCCTGAAATCGCATATGGACTCCTCGCAGCAGTCCAGCTTGAGCACGACCTCCCACTGGCCCCACCACACCGTTACCCCTATGAACCAGAGCGGCACCGGGGTGGCCATCTCGGCCCCGATCAGCCCGGCCGGGTCCTCCCTCCTGTACCCAACCTCCTTGATCCTCATGTTGTGGAAAACCGAGACGCCCGGCTCATCCCTGAGGGGCCTCTGCGGGAAAATGCAAAACAGTTCCTCCCTGTCCGGGACAGGGCTTGCCCCACTAATCATGAGGATGAGTTCCTGAAAAGCGGAGACATCCGGGCAGATCGGGAAGTCGTTCAGCCTGTCGATGTCGCGGGACATCCCCTCCAGCACAGATCGGAGCCGGGGGAGCGTCGCATCGTCGACGGAACGAATGAAGACTGGCACCGTGTGTCTCTCTCCCAGGGAATCCTGCAGCTCAATGCAGCTCACGGTCCCCGAGGTCACGGCCAGGTCCGTGAGAAAGCGGATCGCATTTTCCAGCCAGATATCGTGATTCCCGGAACGGCCGGCCTCCACGACCATCCGGATGACATTGTCCAACTTCTCGATCAGTCCATTCAAACCCGCGAGGATCTGATCCGGGGACCCGCCCCCGGATCTCCCCACTTTTTGAAGGTCGGGAATTGTGTCCCTCGCACGCAGGAGGTCCTCCTTCATGCCTTTCAGCTCTCCCAGGATTTCCTCCTGATATGCCGTGAGGTTGTCCCCTGCCCTCCTCAGCATGCCCCCTATCTTCTCCAGCCTGTCCGCGTGGGAGGAGAGCATGTCCCGCGTTGCCTCGATCCACATCCCGAGGCTGCGCACATGATCAGAAATTCCCATAGGCTCAGATGAAGGCGGGGATGTCCCCAGGATCTCCGTAAGAGTGCTGATCAGCGGGGCCGCGCAGTCAGCGGACCCGAATGTGTTGAATTCGTGGAGACACCATGCTGCCTCGAAAAGCGCCCTGGTCTTTGTCCTGTTCAGGTTAACGCGTCCGGTGGTCCAGGCCTCCAGCCATGACGCCAGATACTCAGCCATCCCCCAGTACGTGTTGACGCTCCCCATCCGCTCGATGAAATTGTCCATCAGTCCCTGCAGCAGAAAATATCGAGAGTCCAGCTCAACCGAGATGTCATCGACCGGCAGAGCTGTTGAGGTTTTCCCGTCCCTTGTGCTCATGCGGAGAACCGTGCCCCCAAGCCTTGCGCGCACGAGGACCCTGGAGCCCGATGTCTCATCCATGGAAACATCCGGGGGCGAACCCGTGACCTCCAGCGTGAACCTTGGGTCCGGGATCATCGCGGGGAGGATCTCCAGCGCCTCATGAAGGTAATCCCGGGCCAGATCCTCCGCCATCCTGAGCCTCTCCGGCGCATCGAGCCTCCACGCATCCTCCGAGACCTCGTGGAGCGCCCGGTATGCTGAGTATCTGAGGGCGCCTTCCACCTGACTCCTCAGGATCGCCCCTGCTGACACCAGCTCGTGCATCGATGCTCCCTCGGGCTCCATTCCCTCCATCCTCATGCCGGAGACGTGAAGGGAGAAAATTATCGCCATCGCCAGCATGATGAGGGCTGCCACGGACATCGGCATGAATCCCCTCTCGTTCATCCCGACCACAGCTCCAGCTTGACGTACAGCAGGAAAGATTCGGGTGCCCCGGCCCCGGGAAGCTGCAGAAGGAAGGGAACCGTCAGGGACTCGGAGCAGAGAAAGACATCATCCCCGGAGAGGTTCTCCACACCCAGTACGAAAGCCTCCTCACCTCCCCTCACGACCCCGGCGCTCAGCCTGTAGGAAAATCTCCCGCCCAGCATCTGTTCCATCGCCTTCTCCAGGAATTCTCTCAGGCCATCCTCCATGTTCTCCCGTATCGCCTGGCCGTGCCCGTGAACCGCCCAGCATTCCCCGACCAGCTGCAGGGCTGTCCTGTCGTTTATCTCTACCTCGGATGAAAACGGTGGAAGGAGAGCGCCGTACCTGAGACCTCCGATTTCCCTGACCGGCACGGTGCCGAGCGTGAGGACGACCCCCCTGCCGACCTCCCTTGCGTGCATCAGCTCCAGGTCGTGCGCCTCCGCGGGCAGTGATGCTGCCAGGACACCAAGTGAAACCGAGATCAGGGCTGCGAACGAGAGGAGGTCCGCGGCCGCCCCGATTCCAGGGGATCTCAACCGAGCCACACCTCCACGCGCATCCTTCCTCCAGTGGGTGAGCTCTCCAGCCTCAGGGCGCAGGGTACCTCAACGCTCGCGTCAGGGTTGCCTTCACCGGGCTCCTCGTAAACCGAAACCGTCCTTCCGTCCGCATGCATGAAGGTGATCCGGAGGCCTGCCACCACGCCCGCCGAGGACCTGATGAGCGGCCGTGGGTCGATGCCCGAGATACAGGAAGTGGTAACCCTCGCAGCCGTGCTGAGGGCCAATGTGCCGGCGCGGGAAACGCGCTCGCACTCCCGATATGCATCCAGCGCGCCCGCAAGCCCCAGAATGAACACCGCGGACAGAGCGGCGCATCCGGCCACCGAGATGAGATCGTCCATTCCGGCGGTCAGGGAACCAGCCTCACCCTGATCTTCTCTCCCCTCTCCACCTCGATGAACCTCGGATCGCTCCCCCGGGCCCCTCCATCCAGCCTTATCGGGGAGAACACATATCTCTCCACAGTTTCCCTTCCGGATATCCTGATCCTGATCAGGTTCTCCGTTTCCTCCTCTATCTCGATCGTGACTCCCCTCAGCTGGGGCAGAGGCCTCCTGAGAACTGTGGAGGGGGGCACTGCCTGGATGTCAAGCAGGGCCTCTGTCACCGTATCCGCAGCGGAGCTCAGCTCCTCCCTGTTAGCAAGGCCCGATAATGAGGAAAACCAAGAAACGGATGCACCGACCAGACACATGACGGCCACCGTCACGGCGAGCCTGATCCCCGCGAAGAGCTCAACGCTTCCCTCCTCCATATGCTTCAACCCTGATCCTCTCCTCACCAGCGCTGCGCACGAGCGTGAGGACGTATGCGCCGTTGCGAAGCTCCCTCACCGAGGGCTCGAAGGGCACAGGGACAAGGTCTGACCTCAGCTCCTCTCCGTCCAGCAGCAGCCTGAGCCTTCTTCCGTCAACCTCCACCATGCCATCGCCGACATCAAGGTTGCAGGCTATTGAACTCCCCTCCCCGCCCGAGCACAGCAGGGCAACCCTGTTCACGAAGGTCCTGAAGCCCTGAACCGCCGCCCCGCGGTCGTTCGTCCTCTCTGCCAGGCCCAGCCCCGAGGCCATCACCCCTAGCGTGAAAACCGCTGCCACCGCGCCAAGCATCAGGACCACCGGAATCGACTCCATCCCCGCCGAGCCGGATGGCCTCCTAACCGACGACGACCTGCGACTCCCACGGCATGTATCCACTGTGGGTCACCCTCACGTTCACGACGACGTTGCTTCTGCCGTTCAGCGGGATGGTGAAAGTGTACTGGTTTGATGAGACGCCAAGGGTCTGCGCCTTCGTTCCACCGGGATAGCTCACGATGACCGTGGCGTTGTTCAGCGGGTTTCCGGTGGCGGCGTCGTAGACCTTGACCGTGAGGCGGTTGCTGGATACGGAGAGCGCCACGTCCATGTCCTTTATGCCCGAGCGCTCTGCAGTCCCCATGAACTGCATCATTATTCCCATCGCAACTGCCCCTATGGTAAGCGCCATGACAAGCTTTATCGGGACGCCCATCAGCTGCCCGCGGCTGTCCATTTTTCCCGCCGGCGCATTGCGCGTTTGTCTTTTATATATGGAAAAAAAATCTGATAGGTGAGCAGCTGGGCGAAAGGGCTCTTAACTGGATACTGAGGACAGTGGGACTCGTTCTGACAATAGTGCCGATAGTAGCGGCATTCGCGGTCAGCGGATGGAACCTGCAGGCTGCCGTGATGCCTGACACCGAGCAGATACAGAACATCATTCCCCAGGGAGGCATGGAGAACGTGATACGCATGGGGGACTTTAGGCTCCTGGAAAATATCGATTCATTTGATCCAACAGCGCACTATGTAATATCATGGGAGAACGCAGAGTCCAAGCTGATAACCGACCTCGGACACGTGATCGGATATGTGGACCTAGGCAACAGCGGGGCTCACGCGGGACATGCACCAACGTACGCCTTGCTCGGAGAGGCCGGGTGCAAGGGGTGCTCAACCCCTGACGGAGACAACGCAGACCCGTCAAAGGACTGCGTTAACCCAAACGACGGCATCGCACCCGTGATCGACCTCAATCCCTCTGCGGGTTCTTTCTCCTCTCCGCTACCCATGACCGTTCCTGGAATAATAGGCAGGGACGACCCGACAAACGCGGTAATCGTGAGGAGCAGTTTGGAGCAGATCAGGGAGGCGTTTACTCGCGCCGGGTGGGATTTCTACTATCCGTGTGAAGGCTACGCGAGCAAGGAGCCCCACACGAACATGGGGGAGGTGGCGGACGCCTTTCTCAACGAGCCGACCACCCAGTATCACGTCAGAATATTTTACGGAGGAAATGATCCAACATACGGAGACTGGTACTACATCGGCGCACACTACGAGGGGCAGAATGCCGTGCCCTCAGCTGGCGCCCCCATCACCGTGAGGAATCCGTTCAGCTTCGCGCTCACGCTGGATAACTTCACAGCGGACATCTACTGCTCGGCGGACAACTACCACATCGGAGTCGGGAGGCTTGAACAGCGGAAGACCGTGCCCGCGGGAGGCACGGACACCGTCAACATACTGATAGGATTCACCTACGACGGATTCAGCCATCTCTTCTCGGAGCACGTGTCCGGCACAACCATCAACACCTCAATGAGAGTGGTGGGCGAGTTCAGGTTCAAGATATATGAGATTTCGGTCATCGCGAGGATGGAGCAGGAGATGCCGTTTCCTGCCGATATTGGGGTGACAGTATGAGTTCATCGATCGACTTTCTGAAGAAGATAAACTGGTTCGGGCTAGCGCTCGGCATCATAATGATCGCGTTCGGCGTGCTGGCACCGGCCTGGTGGCGCATCACCTTCGGCGGTGAGGCGGTGGCGCTGGAGATATCGCCTTTCAACGTTAACATGTCCGCCCTGGGTACCTCGCTTGCCTCCACTCTGGTCTCCTTCGTCTGTATTGCGGCCAGGATCTCCGTGCTCATTTCCGGGGTGCTGCTCCTTCTGGGGTCTGTATCCACCGGAAGATGGTGGTCCAGGAAGCTCGTGAATCAGGGGGCGCTCAAGCTGATGTGGATGGTCATATCGCTCGTTGTGCTGGCGGTTGCCGGGTCTGTGGTTGCGGGATATTTCGTCAATCAGATGGCAGGGGAGTCAGGAATTCAGCTGAGCGTACCGGTGCTTTCAGGGAGCACCACCGTGGTTGTACAGCAGGGACCGGTCACCATCAGCGCGCCTTTCGTGATGGAGCTCACCGGCGCTTTCTTCGTTGCGGTCGCTGCGGCGGTCCTTGGAGTTTTAACGAGGTTGTATCAGAGAAGACTCATGCCGGCCGAAAAAACTGTTAAAAAGGGTGCTCAAGGCGATTGAACCCGTCTAAGATGAAGCGGGTGGTGCGGCCGGCGGGATTTGAACCCGCGTTTCAGGCTTGGAGGGCCTGAGTCTTAGACCAGTCTGGACCACGGCCGCACGTTCATACCTGTGCCTTCAAAAAATAAACCATTATCCTCCCCTGCCAAGCGCTAGAAACAGCTGGACTGCCATGGAAAGGAGGAAAGCCAGAACCACGAGCAACACTATCAGCTTCTTCACCGTATCGCTCACACGTACACCGCTATATTTTTCACAATCAAAAATTTAAGTCCGCATGTTCAATAGCGCACGGTGTACATGATACCTGAGGGGTACGAGGAATACCGGAGAAGGGAATACTGCAGGGATGTGAAATGTCCGCTGCAGACTGAGCTTGAAACCCACCCGCCAGGCACATCGGAATACGAAAGCGTGAGGGAGAAGTGCAGGACCGGATGCCTCCACACCACATGGGAGTTCCATCACTGGCTCATCGAGAAGGGATACCTGATCGTGAGGCCGGTGGGGCTCCGGTGAAAAATTTATAAAAGACCAGCCGGCTTGAGATATGGAGGTCCGTCCGTGGAGTGGGGAATGAAGAACAGGCTCTCAAGGCTCATACAGCGGGACGGAAGGGCGATGTTCCTTCCAATAGATCACGGCTACTTCCAGGGACCCACGACAAAGCTCGAGGAGCCGGGAAAAACCATAGCCCCGCTGATCGATTATGTTGACGCTCTCATGCTCACGAGAGGAGTCCTCAGGAACTGCGTTGACCCGGCGATAAACAAGCCGATCATCCTGAGGGTCTCAGGCGGCACCAGCATGGCGCGAAGGGACGAGCTTGACCAAGAGGGACTGATAACCTCGGTGAGGGAGGCCATAAGGCTAAACGCCAGCGCGGTTTCCATGTCCGTGTTCGTGGGGGCTCATGGAGAGCACCAGACTCTCCTCAACCTCGCACGCCTTGTTGACGAGTGCGAGGACTACGGGATCCCGGTCATGGCCGTGACCGCTGTGGGAGCAGAGCTGGAGAAGAGGGACGCGAGGTACCTTGCGCTTGCCTCGAGGATAGCCGCTGAGATCGGGGCGCGCGTCGTCAAGACCTACTACTGCGAGGAGGGATTTGAGAAGGTCGTGAGGGGATGTCCTGTACCTATAGTCATAGCGGGCGGACCCAAGGTGGACTCCGAGCTTGAGGTCTTCAGCTGGGTTCATGATGCGATACAGAAGGGAGCGATTGGAGTAAATCTCGGGCGGAACATCTGGCAGCACGAACACCCGGTCGCCATGGCTAAGGCGATAAGGGCGATAATTCACGAGAACGCCACGCCAAGGGAAGCCCAGGATGTATTCCAGTCGGCGGCCGGGAGAGAAAAACGTTGAGTTCGGCAGTTCGTGACTACTCTACAGAGGGGCCGTCAATATATCCTTTCAACAAACTTGTGAGGCCCGTCCTTTCGATGGCAATAGTTGCCATGGTGCTTGCGGCATGTGTGCCCCTCACCGGAGCGCGTGAGTTTTCAAATCCATCTACATCACCAGAGCCAGCGGCGACCGCAGGCATCGGCGGCATCGCCTCCGCGCCACCTGCCGGGCGCGTCCCGATAATCCTCCAGCAGACGGCCCTGCCAATAAAGAACATAGAATTCTCGCTTGATCTGGACAACATCGTGAAAACCATAAAAAAGAGTCCAAAGTCCGACTCCAAGGGCGCGCAGTACGACTTCGGTCTGGACTTCAAGTATCATGAATACGACAACGGCTGGTTCGACATAGCGATAGGACTTTCCGGATCGGCTGGAACGCCTGAGTCCGAGGACAACGAGGGAGGGAAGGAAGGGGGCGAAGGAGGCGGCCCGAGAAAGACTGGCGGCAGCGGCGGCCTGAGCGGCGAGGTCAGCGCCGGTGTTGAGGGACAGGTGACGCTTTTCCTCGTTTTCGATGATAGCGGAAAACTCGTCAGCTACAGCGTTTCGGGAAGCATTCAGGTAAAGATCGAAATAGAGGTGTTCACCTACAAGTATTTCATAGCATTTTCAGTCGGACCTGTGCCGGTCTGGATAGAGATCAACGTTTCGGGAAAAGTCGGACTCAGCATGAGCGCGAGCGGAACAATTCTGGGGGAGCCCAGGGAGAGGGCAAACCTCTCGGTCAAGCTCTACTTGGGGGTGGAGCTCGAGGCGCTTCTGTACTCGGCCGTTGGCGGGTCGGGAGGGATTGAGCCTTTCGTTGAGGCGAAGTACTTCGTGGACGAGGGCATCTGGGTTATCTTTGGCGGGGTCACCCTCTCGCTGGATGCCAAATTCAAGATAGACGGCTGGATGACATACACCCTGTGGTCAAACGAATGGGAGTTCTCGACACCGATCATGGCGTTCCAGAGGGATGCAAAGATGTCCGGAGACGCAGGAGATGAGATGGGCCAGGCAAGGGATGTGACCTGGACTGATACCTACATAGGGTACCTTGGCAGAGATAGCTTCACCAAGTTTGACGACACCGACTGGTACAAGGTCGCACTGAACCGCGGGGGGACACTCAAGGCGAGCCTGATGGTCGGGTCCGAGCACTCCGATGAAGCTGGATTTGACCTAACACTCTACGACGGTGACGGAAACCCGATCGCCGTGAGGAAAACCGGGGAAAACGTGGTGCCGATAGAGTACATGGCAACCTCCTCCGGGTATGTGTATCTCGAGGTGAAGCTTAACTCCGGCACCTGGAGCTGGGGAACCTATGTCCTGCAGCTGAGCGTGGAAGAGCACCAGGACGACATCGGGAGCGGCGGCGACGCTGCCAACAGGATTGAAGAATCCCTTGACATGACCCCGGTGCTTCTTCCCTACCCCATACCTGAAAACGGGATCCTGTCCAACGACGAATTTTTCGGGACGGACAACTGCTACCTGGGCGGGCGGGACAACGCTGACTTTTATAAAATACCGCAGCTGAGCACCGGGCACTCCATCAAAGTGAGGGTAAAGCCACCGAGCGGCGCCAACTTCGACGTTTATGTTTATGACCAGTCCAAGAGGGTCGTCGCGGCAGCCACCGTCCCGGACGACAGCGAGGAAACCCTGAGCGTGAGGGCAAACACGACCGGAGCGTACTACGTGGAGGTCAGGAGGGTGAGCAATGTCGGGGACTACTCCCTTGAGATAGAGAAGAAACAGCGCGATGTCCAGGATGGCGATGCTCCAAACGTCAGGGATCAATCGCGGGCAATAAACGCCGGACAGTACACCAACTGCTATCTTGACGATCTGGACAGGGACGACTTTTACGTCTTCTCCGCGAACGCGGGACAGATCATCGAGGTGAAGCTCACAGCGCCGCAGGACGCGAGGTTCTGGGCAGACCTGATCGACAGTAACGGCTCAATAATCGAATCCACAAGGAACACCATGATGGTATGCGCCACTTACAGCGGAAATCACTACTTGAGGGTGTGGAGGGAAAGCGGCAGAGGGATGTACAACTTTGAAATCAACATCTATTCTCACGACGACGGAGGGACCGGACGCGACGCCGGTTCTTCGACATCAACCGCAGCGGGGCCGTCACCAAACACGTACACATACACCGGGGGAACCACTCTGGGGAAGGAGTTCACTGGGTGGATCGGCAAAGGAGACGAATCTGACATCTACAAGATCTCCCTCGAGGGCAACAAGACGCTCTCGGTCAGACTAAACGCACAGGACGTCAATGTCGGCATGAGGATAACCAACTTCACCGGCACCATCATCTCGGATGACAACATCGGACTTAACAGATATTTCTGCGGCAAGGCCGAGAACTACTCGGGAAGCAGGTACGTATACATAGAGCTTAGCAGGGTGGAGGGAGGAGGCTATTACTCTGTTGCCTTCTCAATCGCTGCCGAGAACGACGCAGGGAGCGGGCGCGATGCCGGGTGGTTCCAGGGAGAGGAGGTGACCTTGGCGACCGGTGAGAACTACAGGGGCTACCTCGACTTCTGCGACACGGACGACCTCTACAGGGTCTGGCTCGGCATGAATGACCAGCTTACCGTGAGGATGACTCCCAACAACTCCGGCTCCAATTTTGACCTTTACTTCTACGACTCAACCGCAGTGTACCGGAAGGAAAACGCGGTGCCGTGCATGAGTTCGACCAACAGCGGGACTAACCAGGACAACATAACCTACCTTGCATACCACGCTGGGTGGTACTACATCCGCATCAAGAGGGCTGCGGGGCTTGGAACATATGACCTGAGGCTCTCGGCATTCAGCGTCCCCTGGCCAAAGGAGATGCACGATGTCAGAAACACCGGACTGGGTGCTTACCCGGGACCGGAGAATACGACCGTGGGCTGGAAGTTCAAAATTACCCAGGGCGCCAATCCAAACTTATCAGACCCCCAGGACCCCCCACCCATTGTCGGCCCTGATGACACCGTTTATGCGGCTTCGAGCGATGGTTTTCTTTACGCATTCGACAGGTACGGAAGCATTAAGTGGAAAGTTCCGTTCAGCGGGAGCATCGATTATCGTTGCTCTCCGATGATTGGCCCAGATGGCACGGTATATTTCGGGTACGATAACAGGTTCTGCGCTTTTGATCCAAAAACTGGGGCGCTGAAGTGGAGCTTCCTG
The DNA here is from genome assembly GCA_038851565.1 of Hadarchaeales archaeon (SeqCode). Classification (GTDB taxonomy): domain Archaea; phylum Hadarchaeota; class Hadarchaeia; order Hadarchaeales; family Hadarchaeaceae; genus JAWCKV01. The sequence continues at coordinate 14,620 of JAWCKV010000020.1, forward strand.
ATCAGTGGCATTCCCTCCGAGAAGATTGCTGCTTCCCCCAACATAGGTGCGGATGGGACGATATATTTCCCCTCAGGATGGCGGATTTTCGCGCTGAGGCCGAACGGTACCCTGAAATGGGACACGGGCTCCCTCCCCATCTATGACGCCTGCACTCCCGCAATAGGTCCCGATGGCACCGTCTACGTCACTGCACACGATAAACTCTTCGCTCTTTATCCGGAAAACGGGGGGGTGAAATGGAGCTTCGAGGCCTATCCCTCCTGGTTCATCGATCAGCCCCCGGTGATCGGCCCGGATGGCACGATATACTTCACTCAAATGCACGGCCCACCGATCGTGTGGACCCTTTACGCGGTGAGGCCAAGCGGGACATTGAAATGGTCATCCACCTTTGAGAACGTTATGTTCTCTCAATCGGCGGTGGCCGTCGACTCCGATGGCACCATATACGTCCCGGCGAACAGCCTCAGGGAGGTCTCACCAGGAAACTATTGGCAGGAGAACGCTATCCTTTTGGCCATAAACCCCTCAAACGGGTCCAAAAAGTGGACGTTCTCTTATCCCCACCCAAACACGCGCACCCTTTCAACAGCTTCCTCCCCAGCCATAGGCTCAGATAACACCATCTACTTCGGGCTCCGCGAATTCCTCTTCGCTGTGCGCAAAAACGGGACGCTGAAATGGGTGTTCGCGACGGGAGGCGTTGTGAATTCCCCGGCGATAGGCAGGAACAAGGGAATTTACTTCATCTCAAAGGACGGCTATCTCTATGCGATAGAGCCGGACCTAACTCCGCCATACTCCACGGTAACATACCCCGCGGATGGAGAATACCTGAACAGCATAGGTTATATCAGGGGCAGCGCGACCGATTACTTTTCCGGCGTGAAAAGGGTTGATGTGCGGATCACGCGCAACTCTGACGGGGCATATCTGACGGCAAATGGATGGTCCACGATCGGCGGCGAAAACGCTTGGCTTCAGGCCACTTTTTCCACGACCGATAACTCGTGGCAGTTAAACCTCAGCCAGGCTCAGCTGGCATCCGGAGAAAGCTACACTGTCTGGGCAAGGGGCACTGACAACGTTGGGAACGTTGAAAACTCAAACCGGAGCATTTCGTTCACCTTCGACAACACCCCGCCCACATGCTCCATCAGCATAAACGATGGGGCCGAGTCAACAAGGGTCACTCAGGTCGTGCTCTACCTCAGTCACTTTGACCAAGCCTCACCGGTTGTGGGCGCCAGGTACAGCAACGACGGAGTGAACTGGAGCGGGTGGGAGGCCCCCTCGAGGACCAGATCCTGGGTGATAGACCAAAGCACGGGAAAAGTTTACTTCCAGGTGGTCGACATGGCAGGCAACATAAGTGAGGCCTCCTCGGACACCATAACCTACGTGGCGGAGGAGCCTCCCGCACCGGAGCCAGAGAATTTCCGCTATGTGCTCGACACGAGCCCTGAGCTAAGGTGGTCCTTCGAGAACCCGCTGCGCGAGGACGTGTTCATGGTGGAGGTGGAGTGCCTGGACACGCCTGCCAAGGTTACCCTTTTGACAAGGTCCAGGTCGATAAGATGCGCCCTCCCAGGGCTGTCGGACCTGCTTGAGAACAGGCTTTCTGACAACAGCACAAGAACGCTGGCGAGGTTCAAGTGGAGGGTCTCTCTGGTCGCACCTTTCGTGGGGGTGATCAAATCCAGCAGCTGGAATCGCTTCTCCCTATCGCGGGAAAACATGGAGAATCTGTGGTCCAGCCTGGAGAGCTTGAGGTCCACGAGACTCTTCGTTGGGGCCACGGAGAACAACATGCTGCAGGTGGGAACGCTGTTCAGGAACGGAGGAGAGCCCATAAAGGGAGGGCTGGGAGGCGTTGTTGCCATTCCGGCCAGGCTGCAGGCATTTATTGAGGAAACCAATGAGGTCATGCCGATCACCTCCAAGGTGATGGTGAAGGTGGGGTCGGTCGCTCCCGGGGAGACCATATATGCCTCCACGAGATGGGCGGCACCGCAGGGGGGTAGTTACCAGATAAGGTGTGAAACCGCCAGCGCCGGAGTTTCGGGCACTTCACGGCCAACGGAAACTTTGAAAACCGTGAAAACGCTGCCGGATCTGGCGGTCTCGGAGGGCGACATTTCGTACAATGAGAGTCTCAACCTTGTTGTGGTTAGGGTGCGCAACACCGGCAATGCGAGTGCAGGCGGCTTCAACGTTGCGGTGGGCATAGGCGAAAGCACGACAATATGCTGGGTTGAGGGGCTGGTCGCGGGTAACGCAACAACTGTTACCGTCCCGGCCACCCTTCCGCGCGGGACAACCCTGGTAACCGTAAGCGTGGACCCTGAAGGTGAAATCGGGGAAATCGATGAGACAAACAACGAGACCCAGGCGAGGGTCGAGGCGACGCGCGGGATGCCACCGGAGGCGCTCTTCACATACTCGCCGAACTCCACGAACACGGAA